>JAHFEP010000070.1 GCA_023248415.1 Nitrospirota bacterium | reverse complement strand
AGCTTGCCTTAGCTAAAGGAAAGAAGCAGTATGATAAGCGCGAGGACATAAAAAAGCGTGATGCAGCAAGGGAAATGGAAAAGGCATTTAAGGAGAGCAAGAGGCAGTAAAGGAGTTTTTGTTTTGTTGAATCAATTTGATTTTGAAATATGGATATGGTATTCTGGAATATCACTTTAATATGAAACGCAGCCTTATTAAAATTATAATCCCGTTTTTTATACTCCTCTTTCCTGCTGCTGCCTTTAGCACCATTGGCTATTCCAAAGACACAGGCAAATCGTGCCAAGTTTGTCATATTGACCCTGCTGGCGGCAGAAGTCTTACACAAGAAGGCGGGGCTTACAAGAATGAATTACAGTCAAAGGGATTATACAGGCCGCTCTCACCAACAAGGCATTTCGTAAGATTTATTATCGGCTATGTCCACGCTATGACTGCTGTTTTGTGGTTTGGAACCATCTTATATGTCCACATACTTTTGAAACCTGCGTATGCCTCAAGGGGACTTCCAAAAGGGGAGCTGACGCTCGGCTGGCTTTCAATAACTATCATGCTGATTACAGGGACTCTTTTGACAATTGCAAAGATTCCTTCATGGAATATGCTTTTGCATACAAGATTCGGAATTCTCTTATTAATAAAGATAGCGCTCTTTCTTGTTATGGTTGCTACTGCCGCAACAGTAACATTTTTTATTGGCCCAAGGCTAAAGAAAAGGCAGGAGCTGACTCTTCAGCACAAACAGGATAGGACATCAGAAGAATTTGCACAGTTTGACGGCAAGGATGGAAGGCCTGCTTATGTTGCATATAAGGGGAATATTTATGATGTTACAAACAGCAGGCTCTGGCAGGCCGGAAACCATATGAGAAAGCACCTTGCTGGCTTTGATTTAACAGATGCAATTAAGATTGCGCCGCATAGTGAGGAAAAGATTTTATCAATGCCCTTTGTCGCCAAACTGCTTTCTGGCGAGAGAAAAATGCCCTTTCATGAAAGGCTGTTCTTCTTCCTTGCTTATATGAGCCTTGCATTGACATTTATTATCATTTTTATTATCTCCCTCTGGAACTGGTGGTAATATGAATCACAAAATAATGGCTATTGTTCTCATCTCTCTTGGCATTGTTGAGCTTGTTGCAGGTTTTTTTAAGATACGCTGCTGGATATTTCTCCGCATTTATTGGAAAAAAGATTGCTTAAATGGAAAACGCAGATATAGCAAAGATTTTCTATGAGATAGCAGACCTCCTGGAGATTAAGGGAGAGAACCCCTTTCGTGTGCGCTCATACAGAAACGCAGGTATTGTTATAGAAGGCCTGCCTGAAAGTGTAAAGGCAATTGTTGAGAGGAATGAAAAGGAGCTTGAAGAGATACCGGGTATTGGCAAGAGCATACACGAAAAGATTGTTGAGATTCTTAAAACAGGAAGATGCTCATATCATCAGGAGCTGTTAAAGGAATTTCCATCAGGCCTTCTTGAGCTTCTTAGGGTGCAGGGTGTCGGGCCAAAAAAGGTAAAACTCCTCTATGAAGAGCTCGGCATAAAAAATATCTCTGACCTTGAGAAGGCTGCAAGTGCAGGCAAGCTGAGAGGCCTTCCCGGCATGGGTGAAAAGACAGAGGCAAATATATTAAAGGCAATTAAAGGCCTTAAGGGAAGTGAAGGCAGGTTCAAGATTGCTGTAGCGCTCTCCTATGCAGAGCCGCTTGTTGAGTATCTTAAAAAGGCACCTGATGTATTTGATGTCCAGCCAGCAGGGAGCCTAAGAAGATGGAAGGATACCATTGGAGATATTGACATACTTGTTACATGTAAAAAAAGTGCGCCTGTGATGGACAGGTTTGCTGCATATCCTGATGTTGACACTGTTGTTGCCAAGGGTGAGACAAAGTCCACTGTAATATTAAAAAATGGTCTTCAGGCAGATGTGCGTGTTCTTGATAAAAAGGCCTTTGGCGCTGCCTTGCAGTATTTTACAGGCTCAAAACAGCACAATATTGCTATACGGGACAGGGCAAAGAGGATGGGCTTGAAGCTCAGCGAATATGGCGTATTCAGGGAGAAGGATGATAAATGGATTGCAGGAGAAAGCGAAGAGGATGTGTATAAGGCAGTTGGCCTTCCGTGGATACCTGCTGAATTGAGGGAGAACAGGGGAGAGATAGAGGCAGCAGAAAAAAATAAACTGCCTGAGCTTGTTGAGATAAAGGATATAAAGGGTGATTTTCATATCCATACAAAAGAGAGTGACGGCAGCAATACAATAGAGGAGATGGCAGAATATGCAATGAAAAAGGGCTATAAATACATTGCCATAACAGAGCACTCAAAGGCAGTCGGCATTGCGCATGGATTGGATGAAAAGAGGCTGTTAAAACAGATAGAGGAGATAGAAAAAATAAATGCGAAATTTGAAGCGCTAAATTTGAAATTTAAGATATTAAAAGGCACAGAGGTTGATATTAAGGCAGATGGTTCTCTTGACCTTGACAAAAAGGTGTTGGAGAAATTGGATATTGTAGTTGGCGCTGTGCATTCAAGATTCAATATGACAGAGGATGAAATGACAAATAGGCTAATCAAGGCAATAGAATCAGGCATTGTGAATATAATAGCCCATCCAACAGGAAGGCTCATCGCTGCAAGGGAGCCTTATCCATTAAATATGAAAAAGGTCATGGAGGCGGCAAAAAGGAATAATGTAATAATGGAGCTTAATGCCTATCCTGACAGGCTTGATTTAAATGACATACATTGCAAACTCGCAAAGGATATTGGTGTAATGGTTGCCATATCCACAGACTCGCACAATAAGATGCAGATGGAGAACATAAGATTCGGCGTTTACACAGCGCGCCGCGGCTGGCTTGAAAAGGAGGATATTCTCAACACAAGGCCGCTGAATGATGTGCTCAAGATGCTGAAATTGCAGGGGCAGGTTTAAAACCTGCCCCTGCTTTGTTAAATATTTTATCTAAGCGGTTTTGTATGTATCCCGCACTCTCCGCCGCACTTGCTTGTGCCTATCCATCTGCCTGCACGTTCATTTTCATCGCTTGTAATCCGTGTGCAAGGCGCGCAGCCAAGGGAGCGGTAGCCCTCTTTGTAGAGAGGATTCACCTCCACATTGTAGAGCGCCAGATATTGCCAAATTTCACGCTCTTTCCAGAGGAGGATGGGATTGAGCTTAACTAAACCCTCATCCCTTTCCTCTATCTCTTTAAAATCTGTCCTTGTCCTTCCTTCTGTGCATCTTAAGCCTGTAACCCAGCAGGAGACATTCATCTCTTCAATTGCCCTGCGCGTGGGCGCTACTTTAAGAAGTTCACAGCATCTGTCAGGGTCAAATTCATATAGTCCTTCCTGAATAGATATATCATTCTTATAAATCTTTAACTCAGGGTAACGAGATACAAGTCTATCCATAAACTGTATCGTCTCTGGCGGCTTAAAGCGGGTGGTTACAATAAACCCGCTGATATCAGACGACACCTTCTTTGCCAAATCCCAGACAACGAGCGAATCCTTGCCGAGGCTGTTTGCAACCGCCAGTGAATCGCCGTATTTTTTGTATGCCTCGTCTATTAAGGCAAGAGACCTCTCTACCTTGTCTTTAAAATTCAAAGAATCAACTAACTCCTTTATATCTTCATTCTCTGTTTGTAGTGCTTGTATACTCATAAACACCTCCTTTTTTAATATACAGCTTGTATATATCCCCTTCTTTTTCAAGCCTTAAAAACCTGTGGCCGTCCTTTTTGCACCATTTTGGAATATCTAATACAGCCTCTTCATCATCAAGAAGAACCTCTAATATCTCGCTATTCTTCATCTCCTTTATCCTCTCCATTGTAAGCGCCAAGGGCATGGGACAGCAGAGCCCGACTACATCCAGAACATCAGATGCAATTATCTTTTCCTTTAAAACAAGCCTACCTTCCACTTTCCACCTCCACCTCCTTTTCCCCAAAGACCTCCTCTTTAAATTTCTCAAGCCCAAGACGTTCAATTGTCAAACCTATCCTTTCACCTCTCTTGCCGTTCTTCTGATACCAATTTACAACCTTTTCAATTACTGAAGACACCTCTTCATCTGAAATAAATATCCTTACAACATCTGCCTCTCTTGGGTGCCTTCCATGCTTGCCGCCGATGCGCACCATGTGTCCGTATCTCTTTGCCTTCCACGATTCTGTTGGGCATACGCGTATGCAGTCCCCGCAATAAATGCACTTCTCAGGGTCAAATATGGGCTTGCCATCCTCATCTGATACAATCGCCCCTTCCTTACATGCCTTTGCGCAGAGTGTGCAGCCATCGCAAAGCGCCTCATCCCATACAGGCTCAACAACACCCTGAAACCCGAGGTCCATCTCTCTTGTTCTTGCACAGTCTATGGGGCAGCCAGAGAAGGAAATTTTAAATTTATGAGGGGTATCTGTGCCAAAAAATTTTTTATCCATCTCTATGGCAAGACCCTGTGTATCTGTAAGTCCGTTTGGGTTATATTCGCATCCGCCGCAAGCAGTCATAGCCCTTACCCTTGGCCCGCAGGAGGCAATGGTCTGGCCGACCTCTGACAGCTCCTTTGTTACAGCAGCGAAGTCTTTTATATTCACATAGGGTATCTCTGCTGACTGCCTGAAGGAGAGGTGGACAAAGCCTTTACCGTATTTTTCTGCCACCTCTGCTATCTTTTTCATCTTCTTTGCATCAAGCCTTCCTGCTGGAACACGGCATCTGATTGTGAAAAGCTCCTTTTGCCGCTGTTTGATAAAACCGCCTGACAAAAGCGTTTTTAAATCAAACTTGCCTTTTTCTGTTTCAAATACATTCTGCTTATCCTCAATAAACCTGTCTGTCATTTTTTCCTCCTATATTTTGTCATTAAAAACAAAAAGGCCCTCCTACGCCAAGGCTTCGGAGGGCTTTGCCCATTACAGATAATAAATGGGTTTACCCTTCCGTAGCTTTAGCGAAGGAGGGCCTCCAGTTGACTGGTCAGCCATAAATACAGTTGTGCCTCTTAAGCCGTAAGACCTACGACTTTCTCAGATGCCTCATGCAAATCTCCTCTTCTCAATCTTATTTATCTGAATCACCTTAGAATCCTGTACGATTATAGTCACCTCGCCATGTCTTACTTGATTAATGGCCTTTATTATCTCTTTAACCATGCTCTCAGATATTTGTTCTCTCTGAATATTATTTTTATTAACATCGTTCATAGCTATACCTTTGCCTCAGCTTTAATCATATAAAATACATATGTGCTGCCTTCATCTCCCTTTCCATCTTTTTGTTGCACATATCCTTTAATGTTATGGATGACAGGGTCTTTTGTATACAGCCCCTGATCTCTTCCCATACATCTTTAATGGTGCACAGCCTCTCCTTTGAGCATTGTTCTTTGTTATTCTCTGATACGCAATACATAGGAGATATATCGCCATCCAATGCCTTGAGCGCATCACCGAGCGTTATTTCCCACGGTGTCTTTGCCAACTGATAACCGCCATGGCTGCCTCTGATGCTCTTTACAAGGCCTGCCTTTTTCAGGGTTGTCATGATCTGTTCAAGAAAGCGTTCAGGGATATTATAACGGTTTGCAATACTCTTGGCCTGAATTGGCTCTCCACCATAATAATTCGCAACATCTATTAATGCAATAATCCCATATTCACCTTTAGCGCTTATTTTCATAATCTATATAATCCCTATCGGAATGGTAGGAATTATACATAAAAAAAATAATTATGTCAAGAAAAAAATGATTTACTTGATTTCAATAGTAAAGATGAGCTCATTACCATGAAGAAGCATGCCATGCTCAAGAGGTGTGTCTTTATCTACTACGCCGACAATGGAGACCCTGCCCTTGATATTGTCAACGTTGAGCCTTCCTCTATTAATGCGCCATTTCCCATCTTTATACAGAAGCTCAATATCTTTCTTCTGCGACTCCCATATAACAGATACTATTGAGCCCTCATAAACCAAAGATATTGGGATGGCCTTTACGACTTCAGGTGGCGCTTGTCTTGCATCCTGTCCGTACGCAGGTGAAAAGAGAATAACAGTAATAATGCTAATTGCTATAAAAACTCTATATGGCCACTCCGTAATGTAAAGCGATTTTAGTTTTTCTTCATGCGCATTAATCATGTTTATGGACATAAGAATAATGGTCTTTAAATGGTGCCGAAGAGGGGACTCGAACCCCTACGGGATTGCTCCCACCAGACCCTGAATCTGGCGTGTCTACCAATTACACCACTTCGGCATAAAATGAAAATGGTTTGCAGGGCAGTATCCTATAAATAATGATAATATATCAAAGGAAGATTGTTATTGTCAATATTAATAGCTGTGTTGCAAAAAGATTTAAAGTTGACTTTTATAAGGTTTGGGATTACAGTTAAATTGATTATGGCGGCGAATAAAATAAAAATTGTCTTCCTGATAATTTCCATCTTCCTTTTCTCCTGCAAGGCTGTTACACCCGCGCCTGAAGGCATTGTTGTTCCTAAGAAGCCAAAGGTTGCATTGGTCTTAGGCGGCGGTGCGGCAAGAGGGCTTGCTCATGTTGGTGTTATAAGGATATTGGAACAGGAGAAGATTCCGATAGATCTTATTGTCGGCACAAGTGTTGGAAGCCTGATTGGCGCAGTATATGCATCCCATGCAAACAGCTTTGAACTTGAATGGGAGGCCTTCAAGGTTACAAAAGACGACATCTTTGATTTTACGATTATCTCTTCAAGAATGGGGCCTGTAAAAGGGGACAGGATAGAGGAGTTTGTAAACAAGGTTGTGCCTGTAAAAAATATAGAGGAGATGCGCATACCTTTTATTGCAATCGCCACTGACCTGAATACAGGCGAGATGGTTGTCATAGATAAAGGCCCTGTTGCAAAGGCTGTTCATGCAAGCAGCGCAATACCAGGTGTTTTTCATCCTGTTAATTATTTAAATAAGACCCTTGTTGACGGCGGTGTTGTTGATAATGTTGCAGTTGATGTGGCAAGGCAAAAAGGCGCAGATATTGTGATTGCAGTTGATGTCAGCGGGAATCTTGTTAATTATGAGATTACCAATCTCTTTGATATAAGCCTTCAGGCAGTAAATATAATGGGCAACGAGATTGCAAGGTTTAAAATAAAGGACGCAGATGTTATAATCAGGCCAGCAATAGGCGATGTTGGCATGCTTGACTTTGACCAGAAGAAGAGGTGCATGACAGAAGGCATTACAGCAACACAGAAGGCTGTGCCTGCTGTCAAGAATAAGATAGATGAATGGCTAAAGAAGAATAATGCTAATGCTAAAAATAATAAGCAACCTTAGTGAGGGCCTCTTTCTTTGCCTCTCGGTTCCCTTTGTAAATCTTTGGGCTGCTCTTTAAAAGGCTGTTTCTTTACCTCATCGTCATCTACCCTTTGCTTCTTTTTAACAGGCCTTTCTTTTTTCTCTGTCTTCTGCTTTTTTGGCTCTGAAATATCCTCTCTCTTTTTCAGCTCATTCTTAGGTCTTGTTGTGATTTCGCCTTCTTTTTGAGGCACAGGCCTTTTCCTTTGGCGAAGCTCTGCTGGTCTTTCTTGTTTTTTAATCTCCTTCTTTTCTTTTGGCTCTATAACAGAGGGTTTCCCCTCCTTTGGTCTCAATGGCTTGACGCCTTCCTTTGGCTCTTGTATTGTCTTTACAGGCATGGGCTTAATAGCGCCTTTTTTATAAGGTTGCGTCTGGGGAGCCGCGGTTACAGCCTTTACAGGCATGCCCTGTGAAGCCTTAATTTCTTTTATCTTGTCTGAAAAGAGCCTTGGCGCAGGAGGTGCAGGTGTCTTTACTACAACAGGCTTATGAATAATCTTTGGCGAAGGCACAGCATATCTTGGAACAACCTTTGTTGGCAAAGGCGCCAAGCTTGCCTTTGTCGGAACTATGAGCGGAGGCCCAGCAATAATCTTTCCTACTTTAAAAGGATTCGGCGGAAGCGGTGCAACAACCTTTACTCCTCTTACAAATGTGTCGTGATGAACAACTGTAACAGCATTTGTTACATTTACATTTATTGAAACACCTACATGAGCAGAAGGGGTATGCCTCCAGTAGTATATCTCACCAGGACCTAATGGCACCCATGCAACCCATGCAGGTCCTGTTACAAATCTTACATGAGCAGGCCGCCATCTCCACCTAACCGCTCTTTCGCCAGGAGACCAGCACCAGCCAATAGAAGGGACAAATGCCCAGCGGCCGTAGTGATACGGCGCCCAGCCCCACGGCTCATAAGAGACCCATACCCAGCCCCACGGGTCGCGCCATACCCATCTGCCTGTGCGGTACGGCGCCCATCCTACCTCAACAACTGTTGGCGTCCAGATATAGCCGTATTCAGCAGCATAGACCCATCTGCCGTAAACATCAAGGTCATCAACACCGCTGACATAAGCTGGCACATATTCCCTGCTCTTGACAGAAGCCAATACACTGTCCCTTTTATCATTCCATTCATCCCATGAGTCTTTTGCATCAGCAGATGTAATTTCATATTCTGGCGGCGCATCACCTTCAATCTTTATCTTTTGATTCTCTGTTATACTAATTGAGCCGGCATTTGTAGAAATCTCTGCCTTTCCTTTTTGGACTGTGAGAATTGTATTTCCTTCATTATCAACCTCAATGCGATACCTGCCTTGCGCTAATGGAGTAATAGCGGCATTGGGTGTATTAACCTCAAAATGAAGTTCATTTGCCACCAATGTTGCTCTTCCAGTACCTATCTTCATCTGGATTATCTTGTCTGAGAGATTAAGGATACCAATGTCTGTGTTCCCTGAAAGCCTGATATAACCGCTGTGGTCAAATTGCACCTCTGTCCTTGCGCCTTTTGGGGAATAGATATAATCACCTGTTTGAAGTGGCATGTTGACTGATGCAGCGAGCCAATCCTTATCATCAGCCCTCTGGATAGAGACATCGCCATTAATCAGGCTTAGCCTTGCTACGCGGTCATCAGGCTCGTCTTCTGCAAAATTTTCTGCAAAAATTAAGGACGGGATAGTAAGAATGAGAATTAAAGATACAATGGCTTTTTTAAGCATTTGCAATGCCTCCCTGATGCTATCTAAGACAACTAATACAGACGCAATATATATTGTTGTAGGCAACCCTTTAGGGTTGCGCTTTTTCCTGCAAGGCTAAAGCCTTGCCCTACATGTTACATTATTTAACTCGTTTGTATTGATAAGATAAGCAATAAACATGCCATAGTTTAAAAAACATGGAATAGAAGAGAGATAACAGAAAAAAGGCTGATTTTACTTACAGTTAAACTCTTTCTTATTATAATCCCTTACCTGTTTTCTAACTTCTCTTCCCAATTTTTTATACCAAATGGTGCATTAAATGTTTAATTAAGGTTTACTCTAAATATTCTGGAAGGGGAATATCTTTAAAAATTCAAAAAAGTCTTTTGCTGTAGCTGCGAGGGCGCCTCTTTTATGAAAAACGATGCTGAAATTTCTTGTAAACCGTATATCCCTAAAGGTGTTTGTCTTTATAGTGCCGAATTGCACCTCTTTTTTTACTGTCCAATTTGAGAGGATTGATACACCCATGCCATGCTCCACTGCTGATTTTATAGCCTCTGTGCTTCCGAGCACAAGGGACATCTTTAGATTGCTTGTAGAAATTTTGTTGCTCATCAGGTGTTTTTCAATCATCTGTCTTGTGCCAGAGCCGTCTTCGCGCATAATCACAGGCTGTTCCAGCAATTCTGATACAGAAATATTCTTTCTCTTTACCCACAGATGGTCAGGAGGCATTATTAAAACAAGCTCATCCTCTAAAAGCTTTTCAACCTCTAATCCCTGTTTCGGCACATCGCCTTCTACAAGCCCCATATCAATTCTCCCTGCATTCAGCATCTCTATAATCCCCTTTGTATTGCTTACTAATAGATTGACATCAATCTTTGGATATTTTTTCTTAAAGGCAATGATAACTGTTGGCAGAAGATAGTTTCCAATTGTGGAGCTTGCGCCTATCTGCAAATTCCCCTTTGAGAGGCCTGTAAGGCTGTTTATCTCCTTTTCTACTGTTGAATAGAGATTTAAGATATCCTTTGCATACTGATAGAGGAGCTTGCCTGCAGGCGTGAGTGTTATATTTTTGCCGCTTCGCTCAAAGAGCGCTGTTTCATAAGATTCCTCCAGCGCCTGTATCTGCAGGCTTACAGCAGGCTGGGTAAGATTTACCATTTTGGATGCCTTTGAGAAGCTTCCTGTCTCTGTAACAGCGCAAAAGACTTTTAGTTTATGGTCGTGCATATATTAATTTGAAGGCGGAATCACGAATATCTCTGCTTCACGAGGCAGCGAATCCTTTGTTATAGCAATCTCGGATTCCTTAAAATTCCTTACCCCCTTCCTCCCTTTTAAAAACTGGTCTACACCAGCTATGTTCAAACTGCATTTATCTGATTTATAGTGCATTGGTATTATTATCTTTGGCTTTAATGCATTTATTACAGAATCAACAGAGCCTTTATCTATGGTGGGTCCGCCTCCAACAGGGATAAGGAGCACATCTACACTGCCTATCTTCTTTATCTGCTCATCTGTCAGGATGTGACCCAAATCACCGAGGTGGCAGACAGTAATATCATCTGCCTTTATGGTATACACAATGTTTCTTCCCCGTTCAGCCCCTTTTGAATTATCATGATAAGCCTCAATGCCATTAAATATAATGCCTGCCTTTTCCATCTTTCCAATGCTCTTGATTACCTCTGGTTTGCTTGTCAGTCCTACAAAATTGCTGTGGTCTGGATGGTTGTGTGATACTGTAACAAACTCTGTCTCGTCTTCAATCTCTGAAAAGCGGATGCTGCCGTCATAGCATTCAGGCTCATAAGGATCTGTAATAACCCTGACGCCATACTTTTCCTGCGTTATCTTAAAGGCAGCATGGCCAAAATACTTGAGCTTCACATATAAAATATAAGTCAAAGTCTCTTGTTTGTCAAGGTTATTTCTCCCTTGACTCATTGAATCAAAAAGGGTAAATTTAACCTCATGTCTAATAATGTGAAAGAAGGGATTATAAAAAAGATTGATGAACTCTCGCCGATGCTTATCTCCATTGCAAAAGAGATTCACAAAAGGCCTGAGCTTGCATTTGAAGAAGACTTTGCATCAGAGCTCCTTTCATCAACATTAAAAAAATACGGCTTTAAGATTGAAAAAGGCATAGGCGGCTTAGAAACTGCCTTTCGTGCTGCTTATGCAAAAGGCAGCAGCCCTGTTATTGGCTTTATTGCAGAATATGATGCATTGCCTGAAGTAGGTCATGGCTGCGGCCACAACCTGATTGGCCCTGCATCAATCGGCGCTGCTATTGCATTGGCAGAATCAGGTTTAAAAGGAAGGCTCGTTGTCATTGGCACGCCAGCAGAGGAAAAGGGAGGCGGCAAGGTCATTCTTGCAAAGAAGGGTATATTCAAGAGCCTTGATGCAGCAATGATGGTTCATCCGTCAAATGATACAGAGGTTGTAAAGAGGGCATTAGCAGCAATAGATGTTGCAGTGGAATATTTCGGCAAGCCTTCACATGCTGCAGCAACACCATGGGATGGCGTAAATGCCTTAGATGCAATGGTTCTTGCATATAACAATATCAGCGTCTTAAGACAGCAGCTTAAACCAGATGTGCGTATCCACGGAATAATTACAAACGGCGGCGCCGCGCCGAATATCATACCCGCATATACATCTGCAAGGTTTCTTGTAAGGGCACTGGATATGAGGGATGCATTAAAGGTCTTAAAAAAGGTTAAGGCATGTTTTGATTCAGCAGCTAAAGCAACAGGCGCAAAGGTAAGAATTAAAATCGGAGAAAATGCATACGAGGCATTCAGGCCGAATTATCCTTTAGCTGAGACATTTGAAAGGAATCTTAAATCCCTTGGCATAAAAGTAAAAAAATGGGATGAGTACAAGGAGCTCGGTTCATCCGATATAGGCAATGTAAGCCAGATTACACCGACTATTCATCCAAACCTTGATATCTGCCATAAGCAGATACCTCATCATACAAAGGAGTTTAATGCTATTGCAGGCTCTGAATCAGGCACGAGGGGAATGATTATAGCTGCAAAGGCAATGGCAATGACAGGCGCGGATATAATTATGGACAAGGGGTTATTAAGAAGGATAAAGGAGGCGCATAAAAAGGGATGAAGGTTATCGGCCTTATTTCAGGCACATCAACTGACGGCATTGATGCGGCTTTGGTGGATATTAAAGGCAGGGGATTAAACAGCAGGCTTGAGCTTATTGCATATAAAACCTATCCTTATCCAAAGGGATTAAAGGAGAGGATAATTGATGCATCCTTAAAAGGCAAGGTTGATGAGATATGTCATCTGAACTTTTATCTTGGAGAGCTTTTTTCTGATGCTGCAAAAACAATTGCAGGGGATGCCAAAGTAAAGATAGAAAATGTTGCTCTTATAGGTTCGCATGGCCAGACAATACATCATATCCCTGAGGCCAAGAAAGAGGGTAAATTCTCAATCAGGTCAACCTTGCAGATTGCAGAGCCATCTGTAATTGCAGAGAGGACAGGCATAACAGTTGTTGCTGATTTCAGGCCAAGGGATATTGCCGCAGGCGGCGAGGGTGCTCCCCTGACACCGTATCTTCATTATATACTCTTTAATCAGCCAAAGAAGTCTACTGTTGTTGTGAACATCGGAGGCATCAGCAATATCACATATATCTCTGACAGGGAATTTAATAAGATTGCTGCATTTGATACAGGACCAGGCAATATGCTGATTGACGGGCTTATGCACACGTTTACCAATGGCAAGAAGGGCATAGACAAAAACGGCGGTCTTGCTGCAAAGGGAAATATAAATGATTATCTCATCTCATATTTAATGTCCCATCCATTCATAAACAAGAGGCCGCCAAAAACAACTGGTAGAGAGGCATTTGGCGCTGTTATGCTAAAGGATGTGTTGAGGATTATAAAGAACAAAAGGATTTCAACAAAAGATGCGATTGCAACTGTTACTGCATATACGGCCTTTTCCATTGTCCACAATATCAAGAGATTCATACTATCAAGGGGGGATGTGGATGCAATATTTGTTGGTGGCGGCGGAAGCAGGAACAAGACAATTTTAAGATTAATGCAGGAGGCAATTGATGCTATCCCTGTTTTTGTTTTTGAGAATGTCGGCTACTCCAGCAAGGCAATAGAGGCAATGGCATTTGCCCTTTTTGCATACGAGACAATCCAGAACATCCCAAGCAATGTCCCCACTGCAACAGGCGCAAAAAACCCAGTTGTAATGGGCAAGCTTGTGCCGGGAAGAA
>JAHFEP010000069.1 GCA_023248415.1 Nitrospirota bacterium | reverse complement strand
TTAGTCTTCTGTAAACGGCAGGACATTCCCATCTTCCGCTGCCTTGCCATTCCAGACAACCTTCTTGCTCTTTTTATCCCATACAGGGGCATTCTTCATAGCCACCTTATTCACATACGCGCCAAGCTCGCTCTGGTCAACTGCATATTCAGGGAACTTCTTTAAGAATTCATGGGTCTTTTTCAATGCCTCTTTCTTTGATGTCCCCTTTTTCCATAACAGAACAAGCTGCGCCTTGAACTCAGCCTGATTATAAACAGGGTCTGTAATAATATCATCAATAAGCCAGCTTACATTCCTGTTTGTAATCCCTGGAACAAACGGCTGGTATTCATCTGTACTGCAGTATGTCCATATCTGTCTTGGGTCAGTCTCCTCAGTTACCCATGCATAGCCGTCTAACTCAGAGCGCATGGACTCAAGCTTAACATAGTCGCCGTCTTCAATACCGAGCGCCTTTGCCAGCTCAGGATGAACCTGAATATAGCGGTCTGGCTCAAGCTCGTCAGTCCACGGCCACCAGTGCCCCATCTCATGGAAGCTGGACACCGGCCTTCCTGTGCAAAGAACGAGCGGATGCTCTTTCCAATCCTCAGTGTCGCTGACAGGCGTATGTCCGCCCTCTCTGTGCTTCGGGAGATAGTCCCAGCCGAGCTCTTTTATTGCATCAGATGCAATCTCAATCTTTCCTGATGGTGTTGGGAATCTCCTTGGAGGATCAGATTCCGGAAACGGCTTATTATCCTCATACATGATATAGTCGCCCCTGACCTTGGCTTCAGAAGATTCAAATCTCATTGCATCCTCTTCTGTAAATGCAGGCCACATTACGCCGCCCCTCGGTGTTGTTTCAGGGTCAAGCGTCTTCTTTGTGCATCCTGCTGTAAAGGACTCCTGCTTGTTAAAGAAGTCCGTTGCCTCTGCCATATTTATCTTTGTCAGGTCATCCTTCCTTCTCCACGGGAACCACTTCAGACCCTCCTCTTTTCCAAATACCCTGTCTGAAATACCTGCGATTACATCTATGTCGTTTCTGCACTCCCAGTTTTCTTTGATTGCCTGATTGAACCATGACATCAGCCTGTTGTTTCCGTGATGGCATAGGCCTTCTCTCTCTACCCACGATGTTATTGGGAATGCAACATGCGCGTGCTGATATGTAAAGTTTGGATGGAATGAGTTGTGGATTGCTATGTCAATATTCTTCTTGAATGCTGCTGCATATTTCTGTGTAAATGGCATTTGTGCCATCATATTCCCGTTCCACCATACTGCCCTTATTGGATAAGGCTTCTGTGTAAATATTGCATTCGGAAAATTAGCCGCAGAGACATCTGCCCATCCAATCAATTTGTCGGAAATTACCGGCGCCTTGATCGGCGGCAGAGATGCCAAATCCTTGCCTGCGCTAAGAGGCGGCCTGCAGTTGTGCAGCCAGTTCCAGCCGCCACCCGGCACACCAATTGAACCAGTAAGCGCTACTAAGATGCCGTAGCAGCGGTTGATGTTGTTTGAATTGTATGTCTGCGCAGTGCCGAGACAGCCTGATACTGATGCAGGTGTGTTTGTAGCAAACATCCTTGCTGCCTGAATTATGGTCTCCTTTGGCACCCATGTAATTTTCTCTGCCCTCTCTGGCGGCATCTTTTCTATTAACGGCCTCCATTCGTCAAGACCATGCACCCATTTATCTACAAACTCCTTATTGTACAAATTCTCTTTGAGAATTACATTTATCATTGCCATAACAAGCGCAGCATCTGTATTCGGCCTGAGCCTCATTGCAATATCTGCCTTTGCCATGGATGGATTGAATCTCGGGTCAATCCAGATTATCTTTGTGCCCCTTTCTTTTGCATCAAGAACCCAGAGCATCTCTACAGGGTGATTTGCCGCTGTATTTGAGCCTGCAATCATTATACATTTTGAGTTTACCCAGTCTGTTGTCGGGTTCATCAGCCTTCCGAGATCCTTTGCGCCATAAGTATAATTTATTGCAACACCTGGGCTCTCGCAGCAGATTGGACCCTGGCCGACAACATTAGGCGTTCCCCATATTTTTCCAAATCTTGAGCCAGCGAGCTTCCATAAAAAGTCTGCGCGGCCTGTCCTGTGGAGCATCAAAGCCTCTGGCCCGTATTCTTTTTTTATCTTCAACA
This sequence comes from Nitrospirota bacterium, assembly GCA_023248415.1. Classification (GTDB taxonomy): domain Bacteria; phylum Nitrospirota; class CAKKRA01; order 9FT-COMBO-42-15; family 9FT-COMBO-42-15; genus 9FT-COMBO-42-15. Next base: position 11,556 of record JAHFEP010000069.1, on the reverse strand, counting down.
ATCTTTCTGCAGCAAAGTCTAATGCAGCATCCCATGACGCCCTCTTGAATTCATCATTGAGGGTCTTTCTTACCATTGGGTATTTTACCCTCAATGGATTATAGATATGCTGGAAAGCGCCTGAGCCTTTCGGACAAAGAGCGCCTTTGCTTAAAGGATGCTCAGGGTCGCCGTATATATCAACAACCCTTCCGTCCTTTACATAAACCAGCATGCCGCAGGCAGCCTCGCACATGTTGCTGCATGTTGTAACAACTACCTTGTCATACTCCCTGATAGACTCTCCGAGCGGTTTTAATGCCATATCCTTTCTTCTCCTCCCTTCAAAGGGAACTCTATGTTTCCCTTTATAAAAATAAAAAATATATCTATTAGCAATTTTTTTTATCTTATCTTTTTTAAGAGTAGTGCATGATAAATCTTCACAAAACGAATGTCAAATTGATAATATTAATGTAAGAATAAAGTTTGATTATGATTTGTGCTGTTAATAATAAGATAAGGTTTGATTATCAAAACCGCTTGACAGAAAGGAGAGAGTGTCCTAAAATAAATAATAAGCTTGGAATAATTTTTAAGGGCGCTAACGGAGGCTGCCATGCGTGCCGAACAAACAAAACTAAAATCAGACATGGAATTATCTATACACCGTTTTACAGTGGATGAGTACCATAGCCTATCAGAAACTGGAATCCTGCATGAAGACGACAATGTGGAGCTGATTGAGGGGAGGATTGTTGATATGGTGCCTATAGGGAGTAAGCATGCGTCATGTGTAAATCGTATTATTGAGTTGTTTGCTGATAAATTACAGAAGGCAGCGATAGTTAGCTCACAGAATCCTATTTATTTAGGCGAACACTCCGAGCCAGAACCAGATATAGCTGTCTTGAAGAGAAAAGACGATTTTTACAGAAATAAGCACCCCTCTTCACAGGACATCTTTTTGATTATAGAAATTGCGGATGCCTCACTTGAATATGATAAATTTATCAAAATTCCTTTGTATGCCAAGGCTGGTATTCAAGAGGTATGGTTGATAAACCTTTTGGAAAACACCATTGAAACTTATCGCTCGCCATCAATTGATGGATATAAGATAATAACCCGCATATCTCCTGCAGAAACAGCGTCCCCCTTAAGCTTTCCTGATATTATAATAAAAGCTGGGGAACTACTGGGGATATAATTGCCTACTCCCCTCTGCCGCTGTATTTTGCAAAGACCATTGCTGTTGCGCGGTAGAACATGTGCGCCATCTTTAAGAATGGCGCACCCTCTGACACTCTGTTACTTGTTTTCCTCTCTGACACTGCTTAAATAACCAAATCCCCTTTTTTTATACTACTTTCCTGCTGCTCTGCTTTCATCTTTCTTGCCTTCCTGCTGCTCTACTGCTCTGCTGCTCTATTGTTTACTGTCCAGCGGGCACAGGCCAAACATAATAGTTAACAGTGACCTGTGCCCGCTGTTTTGCCTGCAACTGATTAGAGCCCCTTCATTCAATTAATCAATGCTGTCGCACGGACCCGGACAGATGTCCTTGACCATCACGGTGCCGGCTTCGGTGCCGTCGGTCTTCCAGAGCTCGTAGCCGCTAACGCCATCGTCTGCGAAGAAAGTGAGCGCGCCAGTGAGCGCGGAGAAATTGGAAACGTAGGAATGTTCCCATACGGTCAAATTGATGTTCTTTACCATCACCGTGCCTGCCCCAGTACCGTCGGATTTCCAGAGTTCAATGCCGTTTACGCCATCGTTAGCGCGGAAATAGAGAGCGTTGTTGAAGACGATGGAAAAGCAGAAATTGCACTCCGCGACCCCGCCAACGGTGTTGATGTCCTTCACCATCACAGTGCCGTCCGCCGTGCCGTCGGACTTCCAGAGTTCATAACCGTTAATACCGTCGTTCGCGCTGAAATAGAGCGCATTGTTGAAGACGATGAAATTGTATGGCTGGGAAGAAAAATCCGCTCCAGTGTTGTTGATGTCCTTGACCATCACGGTGCCGGCTGCGGTGCCGTCGGTCTTCCACAGCTCAATGCCATTCATGCCCAGGCCGTCATAGGCGCTGAAATAGAGCGCACCGTTGAAGACCGTGAAATAGCGGGGATTGGAGCCGCCTCCGAAGCCACCGACAAGGTTGATGTCCTTGACCATCACGGTACCGGCATCAGTGCCGTCGGTCTTCCAGAGCTCTGCTCCGTTTGCACTGTCTGTGGCGCTGAAATAAAGCTCGTTGTTGAAGATTGTAAAACCAACGGGCGAGGAATTTCCGCCGGGGTTGATGTGTTTCACGATCACGGTGCCGTTAGTGGTGCCGTCGCTTTTCCAGAGCTGTGTGCCGTTGGCATCGTAGGCGCCGAAATAGAACGCGCCGTTGAAGGACGTGAAGCTGCAATTGTAGCAATCCACGCCCGTGATGCTGATGTCCTTGATCATCACCGTGCCTTGCGTGGAACCGTCGGACTTCCAGAGTTCGCGAACACCCGCGCCGGAATCCGCAGCGAAATAGAGCGCGCCGTTAAACACCGTCAAGCCTCGCGGATAGGAACCCAAAAAACCATTGGGATTGATGTCCAACACCATCTTCGTGCCGTTCGTGGTGCCATCGGTCACCCAGAGTTCGTCACCATTTATTCCGTTGTCAGCGACGAAATAAACTTTGCCGTTGAAAGACGTGAAGCCGTAGGGACTACTGGAACCCCCGCCGGCGTCAATATCACTCACCAACTTGGTGCCAGCCGCAGTGCCGTCGGTCTTCCAAAGCTCGGTGCCGCTTACTCCGTCGTCCGCGGCAAAGTAATACACACCACTGCCGCCGCTGCTGCCGGTAGTGGTAGTGATGGGCGGCGGTGTTCCGCCGCTGCCGCTTCCGCCGCTGCCGCAGGCAGCAAGCGTAACAAGCGCTAAAAACGCAATTAGTAATAGAAACATCTTTGTCCTTTTCATATAAGATTTCCTCCTTTTGTAATTCCCCTCTTTCATAAAGAGGGGTTAGAGCCTGCCCCTGCATGTATTAAGCAGGGGGGAGATTACATTTTTCTAATCCCCCTTCCCCAAATTCCTCCTTTTCACAATTATAAGTCTTTCCCCTCACCTCCTTCTCGTCATAATAATATAATCCCCCTGTGTCCCCCTTTAGCAAAGGGGGAGAAAACAGGGTCATAAAAACAAAAAGACCCCGGCTGCCCGCTAATGGGCATAAAACCAGGGTCTTAAAAATAAAAAAGGGGAGACCATTTCATGGCCTACCCCTTTGGTGAAAATATAGAAAACTATTGTTAAAGTATAATTCTGTCTGTCTGTCTGTCTGTCTGTCTGTCTGTCTGTCTGTGCAAGATGGCTGCCATAGGATTACCCCTCACCTTAAACAAGTGTCAGAGTATCACAGTGTCAAAGAGTCAAAGCAAAAGATTTTTTCTCTGACTCTCTGACTCTTTGACTCTTTGACACTTTAAATAAGCAATTTCTGTGCCAGTACTTAATACCTTATAGGATTTTTGTAACTTATTGAAACTACAAAGATTCTTACAGGTTGCATTTTCGCAGTTCTAATCAGGTGAGTATCCTTTTGGATATTTTGAGAAAAATTTTTCATATTTTAAGCAATGAGCTTCTCCTTCAATCTCTATTCACCATCCTATAATAATTGTTTAGCAGAAGCCGGGTCAAACCTAAAAATACATTTTAAAAAGCTCTGCTAAGGTTTGATAGGGCAATTTTTGTTAATATATAAAAATATCAACAAATGCTTCATTATTTATGGTAAAATTAGCTCAACAATTTGAAGAGTTATGTAATTTGTTAGAAAACATGGGTTTTGAAAGGCGCATTAGAGGCAGCCATCATATACTTAGAAAAGAAGGAGTAATAGAGAAAATAAACCTTCAACGAGAAGGCAATAAAGCAAAACCATATCAGGTGAGACAGGTTAGAAATATTATTTTAAAATATAAATTTGGAGGAAATATTAATGTATAAATATGAAATTATAATCTACTGGAGCAATGAAGATGAGGCTTTTATAGCAGAGGTGCCTGAGCTTCCGGGGTGCATGGCTCATGGAAAGAGCACGGAAGAAGCGTTAAAAAATGCTAATGAAGCAATCAAGTTATGGATTGACACAGCTAAGGAGTTTGGCGATCCTATTCCTGAGCCAAAAGGCGAAAGACTGATATTTGCTTAAAATCAAAAAAAAGCACGCCTGAAAATTCTTTTTAGCGGACAGGGTAAACGAAGCCGCTAAATTTAGCGTGCATTGCGCTAAATCTGTATGTCCCTGTTAGTCATCTTGGAGTAGGTAATCGCCAGCGCCCTGTAGCCCATGTGCGAAAGCTTTGAATATGGGAAGAATACTATGGTGTAGAAGACAAAGAGGAGGTGTATAAAATAGATTGGATATGCGAGTGTTGCAATCCCAGCAAGCCTGATGAGTTCTGTAAGTATGCCTGTAATGCAGAGTAAAAGTATCATAATTGCGAATATCCAGTCAAAGGTGGAGCTCTTTGATACAAACCCTTTGTCCTTCATTTTGTTTAAAGCCAGAAGAACTCCGCCAATCAGAAGAGACGCTGCGCTTATGTTTGCAACCCATTTTAATGGGTCAGACAATGCAATAGGCGTGTTTATCTTTGGCGCATAATAATATACAGTTACCCATATAGTTGTTATAAGCAGGCCTACGAAACCGTAGAATACAAGCATATGGACGATTCTTCTGTCTGCATTCGGCCCGCACTTTGCAAAACGGGAATGCTTAGCAAATTCAATGAGCGTCTCTATAAATGCAGGGACAATGCCCTTAGTATATGGCTGATTATTCCCCTTGCTCATGCTGTTCCAGAAGCGGTACAGGCTCGCAAGATAGGCAATGCCTGCAAGGCCTACAGCAGACATGAACACAGCCTCTATATATGGAATAGGGAAAAACTTTGAATAAACTATCTGTCCTTCAGGGGTGCGAAGGTGTCCTGTAAGCCCAAGAACCAATAAAAAGAGGACTAATGGTATTGCAAGCGCAATCAGCGTCATCTTGGGCTGTGTAACAACCTTTCCCATAATGCTTGGCATTGCATTCTCCTGAATAAACTTTTGCCTCATTGTTGAAAGCACATCCCCTGGCCTTGCGCCTCTTGGGCAGTACTTGGTGCAGTCATTGCAGTTGTGGCAGAGCCAGACATCAGGGCTGCTGATGAGTTTGTCCTTCAGTCCCCACTGCGCATATATCATCTCTTTTCTTGGAAATGGCCTGTTGTTAGGCGTGGCATTGCATACTACAGTGCATGTGGCGCACTGAAAGCATTTTTTTAAAGTATCGCCGCCAGAGGCTATTATATCCTTTACAAAATTTAAATCTGGGCTTATTACCTGCTCTGCCATCTACTCCTCCAGTTACAACAAAGTGTCATAGTGACATAGTATCATAGTGTCAGAGTCTTTGAGTCTTTGAGTCTTTGAGTCTTTGACACTTTGATACTTTGATACTCTGACTCTTTACCGCTTTATGAGATTGCTTCGGGACTTCGCCCCTCGCAATGACACCTCAACTCTTAAAATCCCTTAAACGGATTTGGCCCTATCTCTTTAACCTTTTCAACAAACTCGTTTATCAACCCCGGCAGTTTGTCAGAGTCAGAGATAGAAACTTGCAGCATCTGAACCCTCTCTGACTCAAGCTGCAGCCTGTTTAATGTCTCGCCAACCTTGCCTAATCTGTATTCTGCAAGCTCGCTTCCCTTTACAAAGTGGCACTGATAATTCTCGCCGAATTTACACCCTAAAAGCAGTACGCCGTCAATGCCCCTTGAAAGCGCATCAGCAACCCATACAAGGTTCATACCGCCAAGACACCGCAATGGGATAAACCTGACGCTCGGGTCAATGTTTTTACGATTAATGCCAGCAGTGTCCAGCGCAGGATAGGCATCATTCTCGCATGTAAATGCCACTATCCTGAACCCCTCCTCAGGCACATCTATTGCCTTTACCATTGAGCCTATAATATCAACGCTGTAGTCCTTGAATGCTACAATCCTCTCAGGGCATGCGCCCATGCAGGTGCCGCATCTTCTGCATCTGTTGACCTTGTAATATGGTATGCCCTTCTCATCCTCATCAATTGCGCCAAACGGACACTCCTCTGTGCACCTCTTGCATGCAGTGCATCTGATAAGAAGCGGGTCAGGGAATGTCTCATCCCAGGCCCTGGGATGTACTGCAATACCCTTTGAAATATGGTCAAGGCACTGTATTGCCTTAAATGCAGCGCCTGCTGCATCCTGCTGCGCCTCCATCATGTTCATCGGCTGATGCACAGCGCCTGCTGCATATATGCCTGTCCTTCTTGTCTCGTACTGGAAACAGATAAAATTTGAGTCTGCAAAACCATAAGCCCCTTCAAGGGACGGTATCTCAGGCCCCTGCCTGTAGCTCAAATTTAAGATAAACTCCGGCTTTGGTGTTGATTCAAGATATGCCTTCTTTGCCTCATCGCCCTTTGATGCCGCCTGTGTAAGGCCGTCCTGATACTCCTGAGACTCCTTTGTTGTCGGCACTATTCCAGTTGCAAGCACAACAAGGTCTGCCTCTGCCTTTATCTTCTCGCCTAAGAGTGTATTCTCTGCCTCAACATAGAGATTCCCGTTTCCTGCTTCGCTGACAGTCTTTACATCTGCCTTTGTAAGCATGATGCCGGGATTATTCTGCGCCTCTTTATAATAAAGTTCAAGCCTTCCCGGCGTCCTGATATCTATGTAAAATATCATTGCCACTGCATCAGGATTCTGTCTGACATATCCTGCCTGCTTGAGTGATGTGACACAGCACATGGATGAGCAATATGGAAGATGGTTAGGATCGCGCTGTCCTGCACACTGGATAAAGGCAACCCTCTTTGCCTCTTTGCCGTCTGACGGCCTTAAAATCTTTCCGTTGCCCTTTTTTGCGAGCTCCTCAAACTCTATATTCGTTACCACATTCTTGAATTTGCCGTAGCCGAGGTGGTCAATCTTTGATGCATCATAAGGCTTCCAGCCTGTTGCCATAACAATGGCGCCTATCTTTATTGTTTCTGATGCGCCATTTGCTGATATGGTTACATCGTATAAGCCCGGCTGGCCGTCTGTCTTCTCAAGCTTTGCGGATTTATAGACCTTGATATTGGAATGGCCCTCAACCTGCTTTACCATCTTGTCTATATCTGTATCAATTATCAGCGGTTCTTTGAATTCGCTTGTTGGTATTTTTTTGTATAATTTATTTACAAAGCCGCCTAACTGCGACTCCTTTTCAATTAGCACAACCTTAGAACCTGCATTTGCTGCGTCAAGGGCTGCTGTCATGCCTGTTATACCGCCGCCGATTACGAGTATTGTTGAGCTTATACCCTCAAGGATATTTGGCTGAGGAAGGTCAACCTTCTGTGCCTTGGTAATGCTCATCATTAGATAATCTGATGCAAGGTTTTGTGTGTCTTCTGTCTTTGGAGGCTGGCTCCATGCAACAAACTCCCTGATATTCACACGTTCTGTTATTGTGCCTGGAAAATCAAACTCCTCATATTTCACACGGGGCGAGCAGGCGGCAATAATAATTGTGTTGACGCCTTCTTTTGCAATATCGTCCTTGATAAGCTGCACCCCTTCAGGCCCGCATAGGAAGTCGTGTGTCTTGCAGGACGGCATCTTCATGTCCTTTGTTGCAACATTGGCGAGCCTCTCTACATCTACGGCATCATTTATCCCGCAGCCTTTGCATACATATACACCGTACTTCTTTTCCATCCCTATCTCCTCACCATGCTCTGTATGCTCTTTAGGGTTGCGCCTGTTGCATCCTGAACAGACCTTGCAACATCAACAGGGCTCTTAAGGGTCCCAACAGCATAGACGCCCTTTTGCAATGAAGGTGCGTTTACAAATCCTTCATCAGTCAGGGGGATATTCATCCCGCATGTTGATTCCTTTGTGCTGGGCACCATGCCTGCTGCGAGCACAACCATGTCAAAGCTCGCCTTGATTTTGTTTCCTGCAGCTATATCCTCCACCTCAACAATAACATCCTTTGTCGCAGGGTCTTCTGAAATCTTTCCCACCTTGCCTTTTGTAAGGGTAACACCTTTATCGTCTCTCACCTTCCAGTAGAACTGCTCGTATCTGCCTGGTGTGCGGATGTCTATATAAAATATCTGCGCCTTTGAATCAGGATACAGCTCCCTTATATATGTAGCCTGCTTTAATGAGGCAAGGCAGCATATATATGAGCAATGCGAAAGGTGATTCTCATCCCTTGAGCCTGCGCACTGGACAAAGGCAATATTTTTTACCTCCTTGCCGTCAGATGGCCGGAGTATCTTTCCCTTTGTCGGGCCATTCGGCGATGCAAGCCTCTCCATCATCATATTTGTAATCACATTCTGCGCCTTGCCAAAGCTGAGGTTATCCATCTTTGCCGCATCATAGAGGCTCCAGCCTGTTGACATGACAATTGCGCCGACCTTAAGATTTATTGTTTCTTGCTTCATATTAAAATCAATTGCATTATATTTGCATGCATCAAGGCAAGCCTTTTTGCAGTTATCAGCACAGGATTTTTCATCAATCACATATCTGAATGGGAATGCATAGTCAAATGGAAGGTATGCGGCCTTTGTCTTATCCATGCCAAAGTTAAACTCATTTGGCCTTTCCGATGGACATGCCTGAGCGCAGGCATCACAGCCAACGCACTTTTCATTTACATATCGCGGGTTGACTTTTATTGTTACATCATAGCTGCCTTCCACGCCTGAAACATTTACAACCTCTGCGAGTGTATAGAGGGTAACATTTTCATTATTTTTGATTCTTTTGAACTGTATCTCAAGACCGCAGTTTGGAGAGCAGAGCTTTGGAAAATATTTATTGAGCTGCGCAACCCTTCCGCCGAGATAGGGGTTCTTTTCAACTATGGATACCTTATAGCCTGCCTCTGCTGCCTCAATAGCTGAGGTCAAGCCGCTCATCCCGCCGCCTATGATAAGGATACCTTTTATATCAGACATAAGCCGACTCCCTTTTTACAAACAACAATAGTGCAGCCGCAGGCTTCAGCCTGCGTTCTGAGATTGCCCTAATTACGCAAACTAAAGTTTACGGCTACTCAAACACAAAAAAATTGGGCTGAGACTACTGTAAATCTCAGCCCACTTCCTAACAACTAACTACGGAAACAACTGGACATAGGGAACCTTTTTGAATTCCCACTTTCCTGTTGCAGCGTCGAATTTCGAATTTGTAAAGCACTTCCAGTTATCGTCGTCAATAAAGTCCTTGTCAGACCTGTAGTAATAGCCGGGATATCTTGTCTCCTCCCTGAAGAGGATGTGTCTTGCATGAGCCTCAGCAGTCAAAAGCCTGTGGTAATTTTCCCAGCATCTGAGCAGCTCGTGGAGGTTGGACGCAGCGAGCTTGTTGGCATCCTCTTTAAGGAGTTGAAGCCTCTTTAATCCTTCCTCAAGCATGCTCTTGCTTGTCTTAAACCATGTGCTCACGCCGCCAAAGTATTCGTCCGCTATCTTCATAAGCCTCTTCTGGAACATGTCTGGCTTGATAAAGTGCGGATTAACGCTTACATTATGCGGCGAAGTGGTATAGGTCTTATATTTCTCGTAGACCTCATAAGGCAGATACATCTCTGCCATAAGGTCATCCTTCTTTTCTTTTATTGCAGGCTTGAAGTCCGGGTTGTCAAGTATGTATGCAAGCGCGGACTTGCCAACAATTCTTCCCTCTGCATGGGAGCCTGAAGAGAACTTATGGCCGGATGCGCCGCAGGTGTCGCCTGCCATGAAGAGGCCGTTTACTGTTGACATCCTGTTGTAGCCCCATGCCCATTCTTTTGGTGTATTAGGAATATCGCCGGGACCGCTTACCCAGAAGCCCGCGCATCCTGCATGTGAACCGAGCAGATATGGCTCAGATGGAATAATCTCTGATGGGGTCTTGTCAGGCTCAATGTTGTTTGCAGCCCACATGCCTGCCTGGCCAATGGTCATGTCAAGAAAGTCTTCCCATGCCTCTGCCTCAAGGTGCTTCAGCTTCTTTGCGCCTTCTTTCTCGCCGAGCTTTTCCTTGAAGGTCTGACCGATTGCCTGCATTGCTGTGTGGGTGTTCATGAGAATTGGGCCTTTTCCGCGGAGCATTGCCTCCATCATCAGATGGTTCCTTATGGTTGTGCCCATGACATCAACATACTTGCCATATTTTTTCTTTGCGTCATCAACATACTCTTTGTTTGTGCAGTAATCATCTCCATTGCTGTCTGTTGCCTTTGCCTTGAAGAAGAGGAACCATGCGCCAACAGGGCCGTATCCGTCCTTAAATCTCGCTGGCACGAATCTGTTTTCCATAAGTGTAAGTTCTGCGCCAACCTGTGCGCCCATCGCATATCCTGAACCCGAGTTCCAGACAGGGAACCATGTCCTTCCCATTCCCTCGCCAATAGAACGCGGTCTAAAAACATTTACGCAGCCGCCGGGGCCAAGGAGCATTGCCTTTGCCTTGAAGATATATACCTTGTTTTCCCTTGTGCTGAAGCCGATTGCGCCTGCAATGGTATTTGGCTTGTTCGCATCAACAAGAAGCCTTGTAATAAATACCCTTTCAAAGTGGTTCTGTGCTACACCAGTTGCCTCCCTATTCATCTGAAGCGCCTTCTTTGCAGCCTCTGCAACAATCACCTTGTAGGACTCGCCATTTATCATTATCTGCCATTTACCAGACCTGACTACATTTTTTTCCCTGTCAGCGTCATCCTTGCAGTCCTTCAAGAGCGGTTTCCCGGCATCCTTTGCCTGAAAACCGTCAAGGGAGAAGCCGTCATCGCCCTTTTTCCAGACAGGCAGACCCCATTCCTCAAAAAGATGGACTGAGTTGTCAACATGCCTCCCGAGGTCAAATACAAGGTCTTCCCTTATAATCCCCATCAGGTCGTTTCTTACATACTTAACATAATCCTCTATCTTGTTGCCACCCATATAGGTATTTATTGCTGAAAGACCCATTGCAACAGCGCCGCTCCTGTCTGTAGCAGCCTTATCAACCATTGTTATCCTTAGCTTCTTTGAGTTAGCCCATGCAGTAGCCTCATATGCTGCTCCGCAAGCAGACATACCTCCGCCGATAAGCAAAAGGTCTGTTTCATGCTCTACAATTTCAGGTCTTGCGCAATACGAAAATGTACAAGTCTCTTTTTCCATTGTTCCCTCCTCTCCTTATCCCTTCTTTGCTTCATAGTTGAAGTATCCGGGCTGTTTTAATTTTGAATAATCAGGGTCGCCGCTTTTTCCTTTATACGGCTCAATTGAACCCTCTGGGGTTGTTCTGATCGGAAATTTGAATCTCTTTAACGTTCCATTTCTAAACTTGATTGTCCACATAATAGAGTCTGTCGCTTTTAATGGAATAACGTTGCCGCCTAAAGGAATATAATCTGCATACCCCCTTACCTCAATTGCCTGCTGCGGGCAGATTTTGACACAGTTATAGCACTCCCAGCACTGCTCAGGCTCCTGATTGT
>JAHFEP010000206.1 GCA_023248415.1 Nitrospirota bacterium | reverse complement strand
CCCCACAGTTGTTGTGATAATACTGATGCTGACGCCATACTTTGACAGAAGCCAAAAGGGTGTTGGAATATGGTTTGCGCCTGAAAGAAAGATAGCAAATCTGTTATTTACAATCTTTCTTGTCCTTGCAGTTGGTCTTATTGTTGTTGGCGAATTCTTCCGCGGGCCTAACTGGCAGCTTTTCTGGCCGTGGAATATGCCTTCACCGCATTAAAAAAATAAAGCTCATGGAGGAAATTTATGATATATAAACTCTTTTTCATATTCGGGCTGTCATTTGCTGTTCTATTCGGCATTGCTGCTTATAATGACAATAACAGGGAGTGGAAGAAATACCAGACAGAATTTCTGAAGATAGAATTAAAAAAGGCTGCAACACCTGAGGAAAAGGCATCAGTAAAATTGGTGAACGAGATAAAACAGATACAGGTGCCTGAGCTAAAAAGGGCTGACAGATGCACAACATGCCACATGGGTGTTGATAACCCGAAATTTGCTGATGCAAATAAGATATACAAGACCCATTCAAATTTTGAGCAGCACCCTTTTGAAAGATTCGGCTGCACCATCTGCCACAAAGGCCAGGGAAGGGCAACAACAGTTAAGGCTGCGCATGGAAATGTAAGGCATTGGGAAGAACCTATGTGGGAAAAGGAATACATACAGGTCTCATGCGGCAAGTGCCACAGCGAACAAGAGGTAAAAGGCGCCCCGCTTCTTTCGCTTGGAAGAAAACTATATGCTGAAAAAGGGTGCGCAGGATGCCATAAGATAGAAGGCGTGAGCAATGGAAGCATCGGCCCTGAGCTGACAGTAGTCGGAAGCAAATACAAGCATGAATTTGACTTTGCAAGAATAAAAGGAGAGCATACCATTGCAAACTGGATATTTGAGCATTTCAAGAACCCGCAGGCAGTTACCCCAGGCACAATAATGCCAAACTTTAATTTTACTGACGAAGAGGCAAAGGCGCTTACAATTTACATGCTCAGCCTGACAAAAGGAAAGATACCTTATGAATACAGGGCTCTCAGCATATCCTCGGCAACTGCTCGCCCATGAGCATATCAATTATCCTCTTGCCGCCGATGAGAGTCTTGAGGATAACCACACCTTTGTGTTCTGAAACCACCTCGCCAATAATCTCCGCATCCTTTCCGTATTTGTTTCTTCTCATAGCTTTTAATATTGCCTCTGCTGCATCAGGAGAGGCAGATGCAGCAAGTCTTCCCTCATTGGCAACGAACAAAGGGTCTAATCCAAGTATCTCACAGGCGCCGCGCACCTCATCTTTTACTGGTATCTTATCCTCATAGATAACAATGCCAACATTGGATGATATGGCAAATTCTTTCAAAATAGTTGCCAATCCTCCCCTTGTCGGGTCGCGCAGTGCATGGATATCACAAGATGCAGAAAGCATATCAGAGACAAGGCTGTTTAATGGCGCTGTGTCACTCCTTATCTCTTTTTCAAATTCAAGCCCTTCCCTCTTTGCCATAACAGCAATACCATGCTCTCCAATCGGGCCGCTGATAATAATCTTGTCCCCGACCTTTAGATTGTGTGCAGAGATGTTTATGGGTTTTTCTATTACACCTATACCAGAGGTATTTATAAATATCTTGTCTGCCTTGCCTTTGTTTACTACCTTCGTGTCTCCTGTTACTACTATCACACCAGCGCTATCTGCTGCATCTTTCATGGATGATAATATATCTTCAAGCTCTTTTATTGGAAAACCCTCTTCAAGGATAAATCCTGCGCTAAGATACAACGGCTTAGCCCCGCCCATTGCCAAATCATTCACTGTGCCGTTAATTGCCAAATCGCCGATATTGCCGCCTGGAAAAAAGACTGGGTCAACTACATAGGAGTCGGTTGTAAAGGCTACACGGCTATGTATATCAAAGACTGCCTGATCATTTAGAAGCTCTAAAAAAGGATTTCTGAAATAGGGAAGAAAATATTTCTCAATAAGTTCGTGCGATAATTTCCCGCCGCTTCCATGGGCTAAGAGAATCCTATCCATCTTAGTTATCCTTCCCTGCAAACCTGTAATATGCCGCACAGCTTCCCTCTGTAGAAACCATGCATGGGCCGACAGGATTTTCAGGTGTGCATGCCTTGCCAAAGAGTTTGCATTCAGGAGGCTCTTTTAAGCCCCGCAATATATCGCCGCAGTTGCAACTCGTCTTGTCTTCTACTGCCGGGATATTGATGCCAAAATGCTCCACTGCGTCAAAGCCCTTATACTTTTTTGCAAGCTTGAGTCCGCTCTCAGGAATAACGCCAATTCCGCGCCAGTCTGCATCACACGGCTCAAACACATCCCGCATTATGCCCATTGCCTTTTTATTTCCTTCGGGTGTTACTGCGCGCTTATATTCAATTTCAACTTTTGCGTCTTTCTCTTCTATTTGCTTAATCAGCATATAGATTGAAAGCAGGATATCAACAGGCTCAAAGCCGGAGATTACTGCCGGCCTTTTATATTTCTCTGCGATGAATTTATAGACATTTGAACCGATGAGCACACTCACATGACCCGGGCAGATAAAACCGTTTAACCCGAGTTCAGGTGTATCAAGGAGAGCCTTTATAGCAGGCGGGACAGTCTTGTTTACAGGAAGGATAAAGAAGTTTTTTAAGCTGTCCATATACGCCTGAAAAACAGTGGCAGCAATTGTAGGCGTGGTTGTCTCAAAACCAGCAGAGAAAAAGGCAACTTTTTTATCCTTATTATCCCTTGCAATCTTCAATGCATCAAGAGGAGAATAGACAATTCTTATATCAAGCCCTTCATCTGCCTTTTGCTTTTGAAGAGTTCCAAGAGAACCGGGGACGCGCATCATATCGCCGAATGTTGTAAATATAACATCCTTCTGCCTTGCAATGACAATTGCCTTGTCTATGTCTGCCATAGGAGTAACACAAACAGGGCAGCCCGGGCCTGATATCAGTTTAATAGTTTTTGGCAGAAGTTCTCTTATGCCGCTCTTAAATATTGCAACAGTGTGGGTTCCGCATACCTCCATCAATTTTACATTTTTCTTGGATATAGAGTGAATCTTATCAATAATGCCATTTGCGTATTCACTCTCCCTGAATTCATCTATATACCTCATCCCCCAGCCTCCTCAAAAGCGATAGAGTCTCCTCTGCCTCTTTTTCATTTATCTTGTTTATTGCATAGCCTGCATGAATAATCACATAATCGCCAACAGAAATATTATCAACAAGGTGCAGTCCTATCTCCTTCCTCGCCCCGCCTATCTCAACTGTGGCAAGATGGTCGTCAATCTTGATGACCTTAGCTGGTATGCCGAGACACATAACCCCTCCATTCAAAAACTGTAATTAATTGTCATTGCGAGGGACTTTAGTCCCGAAGCAATCTCAAGGCGAGATTCCTTCGCTTCGCTCGGAATGACGATATGCCGCTATCACTGCCTGGCCTAATGAAATCCCGCCGTCATTAGCAGGAACCTTGCTGTGTGTAATCACCTTAAATCCCTTATCCTCTAATTTCTTTACCGCCTTTTCCAATAGCAGCATATTCTGAAACACACCGCCGCTCAATGCAGTTATATTTAATCCGCTCTCCTCTCTTATCTTGCAGCAAACATCCAAGATAATCTCTGCCATTGTATTGTGAAACTTGGCAGAGATTAATGACTGTGACATCTTTAAAAATATGTCCTTAAGCAGGCCTGCTATAATTAATGAGGCATCTATTAGCATAATGTTATTCTCGCTATTTATTTCATAGGGATATATCCCTGAACATTTCTTCTCTGCCTTCATCTCCATCTCAATTGCTGCCTCTCCTTCAAAAGTAATCTCATCCCTTATTCCTATAATAGACGACACTGCGTCAAATAGCCTTCCTGCGCTTGATGTCATGGGTGTGTTAATCCCCTTGTCAATCATCTTGATTACAAGCTCTATCTCCTTTTCCTGTATCCTGCTGATTCCTCCCTCCCGCTTTTTAATAGCATCTATAACATCTGACTTATCACCCAATATCCTATATAGATAGCTTACCCCCATCCTCCATGGCTCTTTTATTGCCTTCTCTCCGCCTGGCATGGGAATATATTGAAAATGCCCTGCCCTCTCAAAGTTATTAAAATCACATGTGAGAAATTCGCCTCCCCAGATATTTCCGTCTGTGCCGTATCCTGTACCATCAAAGGCAATGCCGATTACCTTTTCATCAATGCCATTTTCTGCCATGCAAGATGCAATATGCGCATGATGGTGCTGGATACCAACAGCCTCCATGTCCTTCTGGCTCAGGGCATATTTGACGCTAAGATATTCAGGATGTAGGTCATGGGCAATTATCTTTGTCTCTACCCTGAATGAACGTTTCAGATTCTTTAATGTCTCCTCAAAAAATGAGAGGACATCATAATTCTCCATATCGCCTATATGCTGGCTCATAATTGCATATTTTCCTTTTGTAAGACAGAGTGTATTTTTTAATTCACCGCCGCAGGCAATAACCTCAGGCATCTCCCGGTCCAAATCTATTGGAGCTGGCACATAACCCCTTGCACGTCTTATCATCCTTGCCTTTCCTTTGAAATTCCTAACAACAGAGTCATCCACACGCATATAGATATCCCTATTGTGCAGAAGAAAGTAATCCGCAATATCAGACAGCCTCTCCACTGCCTCACTGTTATCAATTACTATAGGCTCCTCTGACATATTCCCGCTTGTCATCACAAGGGCATCAAAGTTTGGTGTTGAAAAAGACTGAGTGCTGACAGGTGAATAAAATAACAGGTAGTGTAACGGTGTATACGGCAGCATAACGCCAATGTAGTTATTATTTGGAGATACTGCCTCTGAAATGCCTGATTGCAGCAGCTTTGGCATTAAAAGGATTGGCCTCTCTTTTGACTTCAACGCCTTCTCATCCACCTCTGATACTGCGCAGAAGCGCTTTATCATATCTGTATT
>JAHFEP010000205.1:3346-4983 GCA_023248415.1 Nitrospirota bacterium | reverse complement strand
ACTCCAACAGTCTGCATAGGAGAAAACCTGAAGGAGAGGGAAGCCAATAAGACGATGAAGGTAATTGAGACGCAATTGCAGGCTGGGCTCGCCGGGCTTTCTGATAATGAGATAGAAAAGATTGTTTTAGCATACGAACCTGTCTGGGCAATAGGAACAGGAAAGACTGCAACACCAGCACAGGCGCAGGAGGTTCATAGATTTATAAGGGAGCATATAAAAAAGAAGGCAGGCAATATTGCAGATAAGATAAGGATACTCTATGGCGGAAGCGTGACGGCTGAGAATATCAAAGCCCTTATGGCAGAGGAAGATATAGACGGCGCCTTAGTCGGCGGCGCAAGCCTTAAGCCTGATTCCTTTGCCGGCATTGTCAGGTTTGCTTGACAGGTAAGGCAAAAAAGGACTAAGATATTAAATTCAAAAAAATAGAATTCAGAAGACAGAAATTGGGGTATAAGACAAATGCCTATTAAATGGTATATCAGGGGTTTAATACCCTTTTTCTTTTTATTGGGAAGCATAGGGATAATCTTTGCCGATGCCCCTCAAATTAATGTTGTAGAATATGAAGGGATAATAAATCCTCCGGCAGCAGAGTTTATAGCAAAGGCTATTAAAGATTCAGCAGAGAAAAAAGCTGCTGCCATAATAATAAGGCTTGATACACCAGGCGGTCTGGACCAGTCAATGAGGATTATTGTAAAAGATATTATTGCATCAGAGATTCCTGTAATTGTTTATGTTGCACCAAGCGGCGCAAGGGCTGCATCAGCAGGCACTTTTATTGCAATGGCTGCGCATATTGCTGCAATGACGCCTGGCACAAATATCGGCGCTGCACATCCTGTGAGCATAAGCGGCGGCGAAACAAAAGGTGATATGGCTGCAAAGCTTGAAAATGACGCAGCAGCATACATAAAGGGCATTGCCCATAAAAGAGGCAGAAATGAACAGTGGGCAGAGGATGCAGTAAGAAAGAGTGTTTCTATTACAGCAGAGGAGGCGCTGAAATTAAAGGTGATTGACCTGATGGCAAAGGATATAGATGAATTATTGGGAGCAATCAATGGCAGAAGCATAATTACAGAAAAGGGGGCAGTGGTATTAAATACCAAAGGCGCAAAAATAAATAAGATTGAGATGGGCATCCGCTTTAAGATATTAAGCCTCCTTGCTGACCCGAATATTGCGTATATACTTTTAATGCTCGGCATCTACGGCATCTTCTTTGAGCTATCGTCTCCCGGCGCAATACTTCCCGGCGTTGTAGGCGGCATATTTTTGATACTTGCATTTTACGGCCTGCAGACCTTGCCTATAAATTACGCAGGGCTTCTTCTCATACTCCTTGCCCTTATTCTATTTATTGCAGAGGTAAAGGTTGCAAGCTACGGCCTTCTTACCATTGGCGGCATAATATCCATGTTTATAGGTTCATTAATGCTTATTGATACGCAGCTTGAATTTTTAAGGATATCATGGATGGTAATAATACCTGTTGTAATAATGACAGCCTTATTCTTTACAATTGCTGTTTCCCTTGCATACAAGGCATACAAAAAACAGCCGACTACAGGCAGAGAAGGATTAGTTGGCGCAATAGGCATTGCCAATACTGCTATCAGCCCAAAAGG
>JAHFEP010000205.1:0-3246 GCA_023248415.1 Nitrospirota bacterium | reverse complement strand
TTTATTGACCAGATGACAAAGATAAGCTTAAGGACTGTTGCCTTTGATGTGCCGCCGCAGGATGTAATTACAAGGGACAATGTCTCTATAAAGGTGAATGCTGTTATATATTTCAGGGTAATAAATCCTGATAGGGCTATTGTTGCAGTTGAAAACTATCTGTATGCCACATCACAGCTTGCACAGACAACATTGAGGAGCGTGTGCGGCCAGGCAGAGCTTGATGAGCTTTTGGCAGAAAGGGACAAGATAAACCAGAGGCTTCAGGAGATTCTTGATAAGCATACAGACCCATGGGGCATAAAGGTTACAGCAGTGGAGGTGAAGGCAATAGACCTGCCGGAAGAGATGAAAAGGGCAATGGCAAAGCAGGCAGAGGCAGAGAGGGAAAAGAGGGCAAAGGTGATTCATGCAGAGGGCGAATTGGCTGCATCGTACAAGATATTAGAGGCAGCAAATCTAATGGCGCAAAACCCACTGACTATTCAGCTCAGATATCTGCAGACCCTTACAGAAATCGCAACAGAGAAGAACTCTACAATACTATTCCCATTGCCAATGGATATAATCAAACCATTTCTTGAAGGGGCGAAAAAGTAGGAGGCAAAATGCTAAAGCTGATTATATTTATAATCCTTGCGCTGCTTACCGCGGTTTTTATATTGAGCAACACGCATACAGCAAAAGTAAATTTTATCAGATGGGAAGTGGAGATGCCTACATTCCTTCTCCTTATTATCATACTTATTATTGGGATGACGTTTGGCTGGTTAGGTTCAAAGGCAAAGAAGAAAAAATAAATGGAGATATTAAACAGCTTTTTATACAGTCTTATACCGATATTTGTTGCTATTGATGCCCTTGGTGTTTTGCCGGCGTTCTTTATGTTTACGCAGGGGCTTAAAAAAAAGGAGAGGGATAAGATAGCAACGCAATCCATAGTAACTGCATTCTTTGTTACTGTTGCTTTTATCTTTCTTGGAAAGGCGATATTTAAGGCGCTTGATATAAAGGTTGAGGATTTTATGATAGCAGGAGGCATTGTCCTTGTTGTTATTGCAGTAACAGACATATTAAGAACAGGGCTGAGGAAGATCGGCGTCGGCGCTACAATCGGCGCTGTCCCCTTAGGCACGCCGCTGATTGCCGGGCCTGCAACGCTTACTACTGCAATGATACTTGTCGGCACGCAGGGGCTTCTGCCTGTAATATTAGCGGTAGTTGTAAATATTTTGTTTGCATGGGTTGTGTTTATTCAGGCAGACAGGATTGTTAAGATTATGGGTATCAGCGGCTCAAAGGCTGTTGCAAAGGTTGCAGCCTTGATTTTGGCAGCTATTGGTATTAAAATGATTAGGCTTGGATTAACAGGGATATTAAAGTAACAGGAGGTTGACGTTATGAAGGAGAATAATGTATATCATTTAGGTTTGGACATAGGCTCAGTAAGTTTAAAGACAGTAGTTATTGACAGCGACAAAAACATAATTGAAGAGCATTATAACAGGACAAAGGGACAGCCGTTAAAGGTTGCAGTTGAAGTCCTTTCTGATATCCTGACAAGGATCCCAAAGGAGAAGATTTCTAAGGTTGGAGTAACAGGTTCAGCAGGAAAGCTCGTCAGCGACCTGCTCGGCGGTAATTTTATTAATGAGGTTATTTCGCAGGCAAAGGCAATGGAGCATTTTCATCCGGATGTAAGGACAGTCATTGAGATGGGCGGGGAGGATTCAAAGCTCATCTTATTAAAATTTAATGAGGCTACCAGGAAGACAGAGATTGCAGACTTTGCTATGAACGGCGTCTGTGCCGCAGGCACAGGCTCATTCCTTGACCAGCAGGCATCAAGGCTCGGCTTTAATATTGAGGAGTTCAGCAAGACAGCCTTAAAATCCAAAAATCCGCCGCGTATTGCAGGAAGGTGCAGTGTCTTTGCAAAGTCTGACATGATACACCTCCAGCAGATTGCAACCCCTGACTTTGATATTATCGGAGGGCTCTGCTATGCAATGGCAAGGAATTTCAAAAGCACAATAGGAAAGGGCAAGGACTTTGTTAAGCCGGTATCGTTTCAGGGCGGTGTTGCAGCAAATGCAGGCATGAGAAAGGCCTTTGAGGACATACTTGGGCTGAAAGAGGGCGAACTGATTATACCAAAGCATTTCTATTTCATGGGCGCCATTGGCGTAATCTTCCATACTATGGAGGATGCGGGCTTTACAGCTAAGCCTCTCGGCTTGGAGACATTAAAGGATTACCGCGCCTCGCACGATGAAGATGCCAATGCCCCGGCGCCTTTAAAGAAATGCGGCGACGCCCATCAGGCAAAAAAGGATGAGAAGAAGAATTTTATTACGCTCTCTGCTGACAACAAGATAGACGGATATCTTGGGATTGATGTCGGCTCTGTAAGCACAAATGTTGTTGTCATTGATGCAAAAAATAATGTCCTTTCCAAAAGATATCTGCCGACAGCAGGACGGCCCATAGAAGCAGTGAAGCAGGGGCTGAAAGAGGTCGGTGAAGAGATTAATCATTTAGTTAATATAAAAGGGGCCGGCACAACCGGCTCAGGAAGGTATCTGACAGGTGATTTAGTTGGCGCAGATGTTGTAAGAAATGAGATTACAGCACAGGCAACAGCAGCCATTTATATTGACCCTGAGGTGGATACCATTTTTGAGATAGGCGGCCAGGATTCCAAATATATCAGCATAGACAATGGCGCAGTTGTGGATTTTGAGATGAACAAGGTCTGCGCTGCAGGAACAGGCTCATTCTTAGAGGAGCAGGCAGAGAGGCTCGGCATCTCCATAAAAAAGCAGTTTGGGAGCCTTGCCTTAAACTCTCCGTGTCCTTCATCATTAGGCGAGAAGTGCACAGTATTTATTGAATCAGACCTTGTGCATCATCAGCAGAGGGGCGCATCAACAGACCAGCTTGTTGCAGGCCTGAGTTATTCCATTGTTCATAATTATCTGAACAGGGTTGTTGAAGGAAGAAGGATTGGAAGCAGGATATTCTTCCAGGGCGGCGTTGCTGCAAATGCAGGCGTTGTTGCTGCCTTTGAAGAGGTGACAGGCAAAAAGATTATTGTGCCCGAGCATCACGATGTTACAGGCGCAATCGGCGTTGCCATGCTTGCCAAAAAGCACAAAAATCAAAAGAGCGGCTTTAAGGGCTTTGACCTTTCACAAAAGAAATACGAGATTTCCACATTTGAGTGCAGGGACTGCGCAAATGTTT
>JAHFEP010000068.1 GCA_023248415.1 Nitrospirota bacterium | reverse complement strand
ATATAAGCATGCTTGACCTTGATGAAAGGCTATTAAGGCAAGGGGCGATATTGGACTGTCCAGCGGGCGCTTCCTCATTTGCAGCAGAGGCGCATCAATTAGGCCTTGATGTTACTGCATGTGATATCTTGTATAATCATGGTGTTGATGAACTCATAGAGAAGTGCAAAAAAGATATGCAGCATGTCTTTAAAAAGTTTGATGAGGCAGCACATCTCTATACATGGGATTATTATAAAAATAAAGACGAGGTCATGGCATTACGGAATAAGGCATTAAAACTGTTTACTGAGGATTTTCCTGCCGGGTTTAAAGAAAAACGATACATCCATGCAAAACTTCCACATCTGCCATTTCCTGATAAAAAATTTCCACTTGTCCTTTCTGGAAACTTTTTATTTTTGTATGGCGACAGGCTTGATTTGGATTTTCATATCGCATCTATAAAAGAGCTTCTAAGAGTATGTTCGGGAGAAGTCAGAATATTTCCTCTTGTCGGCCTTGATGCAAAGCCGTATCCTCATTTAAAAGACATATTGTTATTTCTTGATTCCAATGGTATAAAGGCAGAAATAATAAAAGTGCCTTTTGAGTTTCAAAAAGGTGCGAATCAAATGCTAAAAATCAGTTGTCTATGAAGTATGAGAAGATTTGGTATGAAAAAATAATAAAAATTGTGAGGGGAAAATGAAGGCTAATGACCAAGCAATGCTGTATAAAAAACTTACCCTTTACAGCGAAATACCGGCCCAAGAATTTGAAAAATTTGTAAAGATATCAAGAGTTTGTCATTTAAAAAAAGGCGAATACTTTCAGCGTGCCGGAGAGCAGTCCCATAAACTCGGCTTTGTAATTTCTGGAATACTGCGCCTTTACTATACAAACGAAGCCGGAGAAGAATTTAATAAAAGCTTCTGCATCAAAAACGATTTTGTCGCTGCATATAGTGCGTTGCTTCAGAATTTTGTGTCGAGGCTATCAATACAGACGCTGGAAGAGACAACGCTATTGGTTGTCGGATATAAGGATTATTTGCAGTTGCTCAATCAACACATGTGCTGGCAAATATTGGGCAGGAGGATTGCAGAAAATCTGTTCATAAAAAAAGAGGAAAAAGAAAGCCAATTTCTCCTTGATAGCGCGGAGACGCGCTATTTCAAGTTTCTAAAAGAGTATCCACACCTTGAAGCCAGAATAAAACAGTATCATATTGCTTCCTATCTCGGCATCACCCCTGTTGCTCTCAGCCGCATAAGAACAAAATTACAACGAAAATTAACATAGGTTAATGATGTCGATTAAGCCGTCTGTTATTATTGATTTAAAAAAGGAGGGGCATTATGGTAGCAGACGGGAATGTTGTTTTAATAACAGGAGGAGGCTCAGGAGTTGGGCTCGCTCTGGCTAAGAAGTTCCATCAGGCAGGCAACAGGATTATTATCGCAGGCCGAAATAAAGAAAAACTCATAAGTGTAAAAGAGCGCTTCCCGGAAATAGATATTGAAGTTGCTGATATCTCTCGTGAAGCCGATATCAGCCGCTTGGCCGAGAACCATAGTGATGTCAATATACTTGTGAACAATGCGGGCGTCCAGTACAACTATAACCTGCTGGAAGAACCGGATGCTTACCGCTTAATAAAGGAAGAGTTTGATATCAACTTGATTGCTCCTGTGCTGCTAATTCAACGCTTCCTGCCCATACTGCTCAGAAAGAATGAGTCCGCGATCATAAACGTTACATCCGGCCTTGCTTTTGTTCCAAAAGAGAGAGCGCCTGTTTATTGCGCCGGCAAAGCAGGACTGCATATCTTTTCAAAGTCGCTGCGCTATCAACTGGAATCATCGAGTATAAAATTATTCGAGATTATCCCATCGCTTGTTGATACCTCAATGACAGAGGGACGTGGAAAAGGGAAAATCTTCCCTGACCAACTGGCTGATGAATTCTGGAAAAATTTCAAAAAAGACAATTATGAGATTCTTATAGGAAAGGTGAAACTGTTATACTGGCTGAACAGGATACTTCCAAAAGTAACGGAAAGAATTATGAGGAAAGGCTTATAGGAATGATCTATCTGATGAAAAGCCTCACAGGCCAATATTGGCAACTCAGGCAATACGGTTCAGTAAGGTATTGAAAGCTTTTGAGTGGATAAACGATATTTAAAATACTATTAAAGGTTATTATTAAATTTTTTTTTACTTGACAAATGACCACAGGTCATTTATGCTATCAATAGCTGACCAGAGGTCATTTACATGAAAATTACATCTAACTTTAAGAGGGCAATTACAGAACAACAGAAAAACGAGCGTCGGCAGAATATCTTGGCTTCCGCGCGTAAATTATTTAAACTGGAGGATTTTCAATCCATCACTATAGCGCAGATTGCCAGGAAGTCTGGCATCGCCAAAGGGTCAGTATTTTTATACTTTAAAACCAAGGAAGAGTTGTTTCTCTATCTGACACTTGAGGAGCTGGAAAAATGGAATGATGAGTTTGACAGACGGCTGGAAGAAATTGTCCACGGGAAAACCGCCGGAAGTAGTGATTTATTGGATATTATAGACTCCACCTTGATGAATAATTCCGTTCTCATAAGACTGTTGGCAATGGTCAATGTTATTCTTGAACAGAATATCGGCTACAAGCAGGCGAATCAGTTCAAAAGAGCCCTGCTTGAACGTGCTCGGCACACAGGCCACCTCTTGGACAAAAGAGTAAGTTTTTTTCGCACTGGAGACGGAGTCAGATTTTACCTGTACTTGTACATCCTCATTATCGGATTGCATCAGGCATCAAGTCCGGCCCCGATCATAAAGCGGGTATTGCAGCATCCTGATTTTCATGTCTTCAACATCAATTTCAGATCATACTTTTTGGAAATGCTCAAATACCTTTTAGATGGTATGGAGCGGGGCAGAACTATGTAGTTGATAATTTACCTTGAAAAGGAGGTCCATATAATGATTAAAGGGGGAAAGACAGTTTTAATTACCGGGGCTTCAAGCGGTATAGGTTTTGAGTTATCAAAAATATTTGCGAAAAACGGATACCATCTGGTTTTAGTCTCTCAAAATGAAGATAATCTTAAAAGAGCTGCTTCGGACATTCGCAAACAATACAGCGATGCACAAATTACAATTATCCCAAAAGATTTGTCGCTGCCTTCAAGTCCGGAAGAAATATTTGAGTATCTCACACACAAATCCATACAGGTAGACATTTTAATCAATAGCGCAGGGATTCAGGTTTACGGGCCCTTTAATGAAACAAATCTGGAAGACGACCTCCGTTTGATTTCTGTCAATATGCTTGCATTAACAACGCTGACAAAACTCTTTTTGAAGGGTATGGTTGAAAGAGGCTATGGGAAAATACTTAATCTGGGCTCCACGGGCTCATTCCAGCCGTGCCCCTTAAACGCCATATACTGTGCCGGGAAAGCGTATGTTTTACACTTTTCAGAAGGAATCGCTGAAGAACTTAAAGGTATGGGAGTGACGGTCACAACACTCTGCCCGGGCGCTACGAGAACCAACTTTGCAAAAAGGGCTAAAATTGAAGATATAAGATTATTTAAGGGATATATTATGGATGCAGAAAAGGTTGCAGAAATCGGATATAAAGCGTTAATGAAGGGGAAACCCGTTGTTGTTGCTGGAATGTTAAATAAGATAATGACATCTTCGATAAGATTTTCTCCGAGAGGATTAGTCACCAAAATAGGAAACTACATAATGCAAAGGCAAACCAATTGAAAATTAGATGACAACCACTCTAAAAAGTAATATACTCCATATTATTAATACGAACTCTGCAATGAGTATAATTGAGAGAGCACCTGCCGATTAATTTTTGTGGAGTATTTATGCCGCTTGTAAAGATAACAATTAGAAAAGGTAAATCCACTGAATATAAAAAAGCGTTGTTAGGCGGCGTTCATAAGGCATTAGTGCAGTCCTTTAAGCTACCAGAACATGACAGATTTCAGATGCTTTATGAATTAGAAAATGATTGTTTTGAAGCGCCGTTAAGCAAGACTGATAATGTTACAGTAATTGAGGTGGAAGCCTTTAAAGGCCGCTCAAATGAGGCCAAAAAGCAGCTTTATAAGGCTATCGTAGATAACCTTGCAGATAATCCCGGAATAAAAGGCGATGACATAACAATTGTTTTGCATGAACCTTCTTTGGAGAACTGGGGAATCAGAGGCGGCAAGCCAGCGAGCGAAGCAGAGCTTGGATTTAAGATAGATGTGTGATAGTAACTTGCTAAAATAAACCAACAGGAGGGAAACATGGTGAAACACTTTGCCTTTTTTTATTTTATGAAAAAGGAGCCTGAGAAAATAAAGGCTGTTGTTCCTTTGCACATTGAGTATTGGCGCAAACTCAGATTGAACAATTATCTCGGCGGTCCGTTTGCTGACAGGGCAGGCGGATTAATTGCCTTTGAGGCAGAGGATATAGATAAGGCAACAAGTATTATTATGAACGATCCCTTTGTTTTGCAGAACCTGCTTGAAAATAAATGGATAAAAGAGTGGGTTGTTGAGTAGGATAGTATAGTATAGAGATATTTTTATTATACGCATACTGTTTGACATACTATTGATATGTGCTATAATTATGCATAAAATTGAATAATAACATCAGCGGAGGTTCAATTATGTCTTTTACTGCAGTCAAAAGGATTGGCATTTCAATCCCCGACTCTATACTTAAGGAACTGCAACAATTAGTGCCTGAACGCAAGCGAAGTGAATATATTGTCAGGGCATTAGAAGAAAAACTTGAAGAAGAAAAGAAGATGAAATTGCGTGAGGAAATGGTTAAGGGTTACAAAACAAATGCAGGTATAGATGCTGCAATTGCGGAGGAGTGGCACCCATTGGAGGAAGAGACTGAAAAGTTTATAGGAATTAAAGAACCAAAAATTAAACACTACAGGAGGAGATCAGGTGGCCTTCCCAAAAAGAGGTGAGATTTATTATGTAAATTTTGATCCTACTATTGGTGTAGAGATTAAAAAGACCCGTCCAGCCCTTATTATTCAGAATGATGTTGGCAATATGCACTCTCAGGCAACTATTGTCGCAGCTATCACTTCAGCAAATAGAGAGACTTTCCCTTACGAGGTTTTCTTAAAATCTGGTGAAGGAGGCTTACAAAAAGACTCCATTGTTCTTTTAAACCAGATTAGAACGATAGATAAGAAAAGATTAAGTAAAAAGCTTGGAACAATTTCTTCTGAAGGCATGAAAAAGGTGGACAAGGCAATTGAGATTAGCCTTGGATTAATCAAGGTTTGAGAATTGCCCAGAAAATACACTCGCTGTCTCTATTATAAATTCACCAAACAGGGAGATACATGGCTGAAATATTTCCAGAACTGAATGAGAGACTCGTAAACTTCATTAAAGCACAGAAAATCTTCTTTGTAGCCACTGCACCCGATAATCTGAAAGATGAGCATATAAATCTATCGCCCAAGGGGTATGATGTATTAGAGATACTGGATAATAAAACCGTTGTCTATGCTGATTATCCCGGAAGCGGCAATGAGACTGCCACCCATCTTCAGCAAAATGGGAAGCTGACCATGATGTTCGCAAGCTTTGACAAAAACCCGATGATTCTTCGTCTTTATGGCAGGGGAGAGGCCGTTGCCTTAGACAGTTCATTGGGCAGAGAACTGAAGGAAAAAATGGGTGGAAAGGTTTCTCAATATGTTCGTCATTTGATACTCCTCCGCATAGAAAAGGTAAAGACGAGCTGCGGCTATGGCGTGCCTTGCTATCAATATCTCGGCGACAGGAAAGACCTGATTGAATGGAGTAACAGGGCGAGCATTACAGGAAAGATTAAAAAGTATATGGGGTTTCTTTGGAAGGAAGCATGAGCAATATTAAATTGCAATATGCAGAACCACAGAACATGCCTTTTATTAAAGAATGTATTGAAAGATTTCGTCTTGACGATGAAGACATGGACTATCGTCAGTTTGTTGTGGCTGTTGAGAAAAATGAGATTGTTGGTTTTGGACGAATCAGGCCGCACAAAGAGGTCTATGAGCTTGGCTGTGTTGGTGTTGTTGAGCATAAAAGGAATCATGGCATCGGCAAGATGATTGTTAAACATCTTATAAATATCTTTCCATCCAACGTTGTCTATATTACAACTGACCTGATAGATTATTTTAAAAGGCTCGGTTTCAAAAGGATTGAGCATGGACCAAAGGAGCTTGTGGAAAAACTCCAGAGGGTCTGCAAATCAAAATGCCGTGAAGGGGCAGTGGTGATGGTTTATAGAAAAGCAAGGAAGTCTGAGGATAAATTATGACAGAATTCAATAAATCTAATTGGGCAAAGACTGACTTTACACAGCAGTACAGGGACAATGCAGATATTTATATTGTTGAGCGGAGGAGACTGCTTGAGATTCTGAAATCTTTCTACAGACATTTTTTGGGTAAAAGAGAACAAAACCACATCGTTGACATTGGATGCGGAGATGGGATTGTTACTCATGGGCTTCTGGAAATAGATGATTCCATATTTGCAACCCTGATTGACGGCTCTGAAGATATGCTTAATAAGGCAAAGGAGCGGCTAAAAGGTTTTCAAAATATTTATTATATTAAAGCGAGCTTTCAGGAGATTCTTGAAAAAGGTATTCTTCAGCAGAAGTCTGATTTTATCGTTTCATCTCTTGCCATTCATCATTTAAATATGGATGAGAAAAGAGAGTTTTTCAGATTAATTCATTCAAACCTTTATGAAGGCGGATATTTTATGAATATCGATGTCATTCTTCCACCAACAGAATCTCTTGACCGATGGTACATGAAATTATGGGAGGAATGGATGGATGAGAGGAAGGCATCCATTGGTATAGAGGGAAAGCCCTCCAGCGATATAATCCAGAGATATAAGGATATGGAAGAAAATAAGCCTGATACACTAAATAATCAAATCAATGCATTAAAAGAGGTCGGCTTCAAAGAAGTTGACTGCTTTTACAAGTATGGAATATTTACAATATTTGGTGGGAAGAAATGATATGCAGAACAGTCCAGATAACAAGGGATACAGCATGAAAGATTTCCCTTTATTCAAGAAAAATTCTAAAAACGCTATAGATTCAACATCTCAAAGCCCAGGAGTAGAAGGCTATGTTTACGATGGAGTAGATGGAAGCCAAATGGCTTATTGGACATGTCGCGAAGATGGTTTTTCCAAAGAGCATGTGCATGACTATGATGAATACATGATTGTTGTTCAAGGAGAATACACTTTAATAATTAATGGAGAAAAAATACCAGTAACATCTGGTGAAGGATATTATATCCCAAAAGGGATACCACATGCTGGTAAATTTATTGCTGGGACAAGAACGATACATGCATTTGGTGGAACAAGGGCAAGAAGAAAGACGAAAAAGTAGTCCCAACTTCAATAAGGAATTGTTATGGAAATAGAAATAAATGAAAAATATTATATGTCTGATGCCTTAGAGAAAGTAGATTTTACACAAGTCAGAGATATGTTGAAAGATGCCTATTGGAGTAAGGATATTAGTGTGGAAGAGATTAAAAAGGGCGCACATAATTCTGCTATGGTAGTTGCTACATATGATAAAGATAATAATGTTGTTGGTTATTTGAGGGTTATTTCAGATAAAACAAGATTTGCTTATCTGCTGGATGTTTATGTTCATGAAAAACACAGGAGAAAAAGAATTGGCAGGCTAATGGTAAGTTTTGCTCTTAATCATCCTGAATTAAAGGATGTTTATCAATGGCTGCTTATTACTAAAGATGCCCATGATGTTTATAAGCCATTAGGTTTTCAGCCTTTACAAGAAGCCTATAAATGGATGAGCATACTAAAACCAAGACCTGAAAGATAGGTTAATTATACGAACAAATATACGATTGTTAATCGCTCTCCAGCAATTGAAGAATATCAGAGGCTGCGTCAGGCTGTTGGGTGGGAGAATATTGATTTTAAAGCAACACATCAGAGATTATTATGGCTGAGAATATAAGTGAACAACAAAAGTTTCTCATCAAAACATTAAAGGAAAATGGAGCGTCTTTAGTGGGTTTTGGAGATGTTTCATCTGTAAAATCTGAGATAGCGAAAAACTTTCCAGTAGCCATTTCTTTCGGAGTAAAATACGACCAAAAAGTAGTTGAGAACCTCCACTTAGATGAAGAATCTTTTCATAATCACCTTGTAGAACTGAATACCCCTATAAAGCAATTGATAAGCATTATTGAAAATCTATTATCAAAATGGGGCTATCAATATGAGACTGTACCCATTAATATTTTGATAAAGGACAATCAACAGCTCCGAGAATTACAGACTTTTCCACATAAGACAGCAGCAACTTGCGCTGGTTTGGGATGGATTGGCAAGTGTGCTTTATTGGTTACCCCTGAATATGGGCCAAGAATCAAATTGGGAACAGCGCTTACTAAGGCGCCATTCTCAACAGCAGAGCCGATTGTTAAAGACAAGTGCGGAGAATGCGCTCTTTGCATAGAAGCCTGTCCCTATGGAGCAATACATAATGTTAATTGGGAGCGTGAAATAGAAAGAGAAAAACTGTTTGATGCTTATGTGTGCAATGAAAAACGATTGGATTATATTCCAGTGATTGGAAGAAAACACAGTTGCGGACTTTGCCTTCAGGTATGTAAAATTGGCAAAGTGGTTTAAGATCAGCGACTATAAAAATTGCTTGACAACTTAATTTCTACAAGAGTATATTAGTATATATTTATAAACTTATGAGGATGAGCGGACGGTGAAGAAAGCAGCGGAGTTATTTAAAATTCTTTCAGTTGATAAAAGAATAGAAATCATTGAACTGCTGAAAAAAGAGCCAATGAGCGTCAATGCCTTAGCTGAGGCGTTGGGGGTAACGCAATCAGCAGTATCCCAACATTTGCGCGTACTCAAAGGCGCTGGCCTTGTGGAAGCTGAAAGGCAAGGGTATTGGATATACTATTCCTTAAACCGAAATGCCCTTGAAAAATGCCGTCAAAGACTCAATCGGATTTGCACCTGTGGTTGTTTAGGCAAACAGGCAGGTATGGAAGGAATCCGCAAAGTAAGTCCAAAGATAAAATAGGAAAAATTTTTTGCTCATATATATAAGTTAATAAGCATTAACTTAATCAAAAAGGAGGTGAGAAACAATGACGAAAGACATTAAAAAAGTGACAAAAGAACATCCTAAAGAAAAGAAGGCTGATGTTAAGGAGGAAGCAAAAAACTCCTGTGGCTGTGGTTGTGTTCCACCCATAAAAAAGGCGAAATAGAGGAATCTTTTATGAAGGGTGGTTTGAACAAAATCAATCCACCCGCATTTTTTAAAATCGCATGGAGGCCAAAATAATAGAAATAATATTGGCAGTATCTTATTGGCTGCATCTTGTTGCAACAGTTGTATGGATTGGAGGAATTATTTTTATACTTTTTGTTGCAATACCATCTGCCAAACAAGTTTTAGGGACAGAGGCAGGTAAGCTGATGGGAGAAATTTCTAAAAGATTTACTCCCATGGCGAACTATAGTATAATTTTCTTGGTTGTGACAGGCATTATATTGACTGCTTTTAATAAGCAGTTATCAGGAATTGAAAGTGTTAGAAACAGTTGGACATTGATTTTAATTGTGAAGCATGTTTTAGTATTAGGAATGGTTGTTGTCCATTTTTATCGAGGCTTGGTATTAGCCCCTAAGATTGCAGGAACAGAGTCCGTTGAGCAAAGAACATCTCTGCAAAGGTTGTCGGTGAATTTGCTTAAAGTGAACTTTTTCTTAGGATTAATGGTATTGTTTTTCAGCGGAATTATTTAATTTCAAGAAAATGACTGGCATCATAAGTTATGAGCGAAGCTTTATGCGGCCTGTTTTTGAACAGCGGTTTTAGCAGTTATTAAAGTGCTTGCAGATAGGAGTCAAAATGGAACTTAAAGAGATTAGGCATGAAATAGATAAAATTGATACCGAGATAATAGGGCTTTTATCAAAAAGAGCAGAACTGGTAATCAAGGCAGGAAATCTGAAGAAAGACGAGCAAGGAGTAAGAGACCCAAAGAGGGTTGAACAGGTTATAAATAAAGTAAAGTCAAAGGCTGCAGAGGTAGGTCTTGACCCAGACATAGCAGAGAAGATTTACAGAACTATTATCAGTTGTTTTATTGACAGAGAACTAAAGGAGTTTAAAAGCGAATAGCCTCAAATAGAGGCTATTCGCTCAATGCATATAAAAGCCTATTTCGACAGCAACTTAACCATTGCCTTTCCTACCTGCTCAGCAGATGCAGGATTTTGGCCTGTAACAAGTCTTTCGCTTACCTCAACATGCGACTGCCAGAGTGGAGCTTTTGTATGCCTTGCCCCTCGTTCAATCAGTCTGGACTCCAGCAGAAACGGAACTACATTGGCAAGCCCTACGGCCTTTTCTTCTTCATTTGTAAAAGACGATACTGTTTTGCCGTCCACCAAATATTTACCGTTAGATAATTTGATATTAACCAGTCCAGCCGGTCCATGGCAAACTGCGGCTACCACCCCGCCTTTCTCGTAAATTGCAGATGCAATTTTTGCAATCGGCTCATTATCTGGAAAATCCCACATTGTGCCGTGCCCTCCTGCATAAAAGATTGCGGCATAGTCTACAGGATTAATCTGATTTGGAGTAAGCGTATTTTCCACCTTGGCAACAAAACTCTTGTTATTAAGGAAAGATTTATTGACTGGGTCGTTGAGGTCAATCCCATCCATTGGAGCCTTGCCGCCCTTCGGGCTCACAAAGTCAATCTCAAAACCCTTCTCTGTCAGGACCTTATGCGGGTGAGAAACCTCAGGCAGGTAAAAACCTGTCTGTTTCCCTGTGTTTCCTAATTTGTCGTGGCTTGTTACAACGAATAATACCTTTTTCATCGTGATACCTCCTTGTGTTTTAATCGTTTAAGGTCAAACCCCACTATACTGAATGATGGTTCAGGCGGACCCGATTCTTCGGGCTTAAAAAGGTGGTTAAGCTGGCTGTTGACTACAAACAGCCTCCCATCTGCAATTGTTATGGTTGTTGGCACCTTTATTTTTGATGATTGAAGTTTCACGGAAATAGTGGCTGAGCTATAATCTTTTGAGAATGTGAGGGTTGCGATTCCTGCTTCTTTGGCGCCAAACCCCTCTACCACAAGTAATTCGTGCTTGCCAGAGAAAATCATTCCGTCTCCAGCATCAATCGGCCGACTTAATTTAATTTCTAACACTGCTCTGTCTTTTAGTGAGATTCGGAACAACTGGCCCGAGTTCATTTTAACAGTGATTAGATACTTGCCATCTGGTGTTATCCGAATCCCATTCAAATTGAATCCCTCACCACGGAATTTATCATCATTTACAAATTCACTTAGAACAAAATCTGTGCCTTCCACTTTCCAGATGACAGGACTGAAAGAATCAGTGATATAGGCATTGCCATTTGCATCCAGAGCAATATCATTACAGAAATGGCCCGATTGTTGAGTTAAGGCAACTTTTTTAATCAATGCTTTGCTATCCAGATTGTAGATATGAACGCTTGCTTTACCTATTGACTCTGGCGTGGCGCGTTGGCTTGCCCCTGCTTCTGAATTACAAACCCATAGACGTCGTCTTTTAGCATCTGCGAACAGACCTACTACTGAATGCAACTCGTCCTGTCCTGCGGGAATGAAAACCGTAACCATACCCCTTTGAATCCGTTGTATCTCACCTTTATAAAAACTACCTACAAACAACGAATCGGTTTTTGCATCATAAGTAATACCTTCAGGATAGACATTTTCACCCAGCAGCGTATATGTTGCATCTGGTATTTCTTGTGCCCATGCATGATTTATAGCAGCAAATAATAACACTATTAATGTCAGCAATCTTTTAAAAGTAGTTTTTGATACCATCTTATCCTCCTTATCTGTATTTATTAACCATCTGTTAGTTATTCTTTTACCAATATCTTTCAGCGATGCAAAAGCAAGAATGTGTTAAATCATCTCAGCTTTCCTCCTTTCTTTTCC
The DNA here is from genome assembly GCA_023248415.1 of Nitrospirota bacterium. Lineage (GTDB taxonomy): Bacteria > Nitrospirota > CAKKRA01 > 9FT-COMBO-42-15 > 9FT-COMBO-42-15 > 9FT-COMBO-42-15. The sequence continues at coordinate 1,750 of JAHFEP010000068.1, read as the reverse complement.
CTTTTTTTATTGCAATATAACCTAAAATTTTCTATAATTCAAATAATATAATCTTTATATATCTATAAATATATTTATGGTAAATTTAGAATGGTACCGCAGCTTTATAGCTATTTATAAGGTTGGAACAATAACTGGCGCTGCTGAAGCGTTATATATGACACAGCCAGGTGTTAGCCAGCACCTTTCTGCATTGGAAACATTAATGGGCCACAAGCTATTCATCCGCACACCCAGAAAGATGGTGCCTACCGAATATGGTAAAGAGCTTTACAGCCAGTTAATCGGGGCTATTGAAGGGCTTGAAAGGGTTGAGGAGAAATTCAAAAGGATTAGCAAGGAACTGCCGCTCATACGCATTGGAACCCCCTTAGAGTATTTTCATCAAATTGCTTTACATAAATTAAAAAATTCTATTTTCAGGTTTTGGTTCCAGTTTGATATAACTGCCAAATTAATTGAGAAATTAGAAAAAGGGGATTTAGATATTGTGATTGCAACGCAAAAGCCTGACAAAAAAGATTTTGAGTTTGCAAAATTAGCGGATGAGAGTTTTTTGTTAGTGGGTGCAGCGGACATTTCTCTGCCAAATTTTAAAAAGATTAAAAGAGAAGAGCAAAATAGTCAATTTGAATATTGGCTTACAAATCAGAAATGGATTACTTACAGCGCCAATTTGCCTATTATCAGACGCTTTTGGCTGGAAAACTTTAAAAAGAGACCCAATATTCAGCCGGCAATGGTGATTCCAAATCTGCATTCAATAAAGAAAGCTGTTGAGTTAGGGTTTGGTATCAGCCTGCTTCCAGACTATTTATGCATTGGAGAATTAAATAGAGGCAAAATAAAGATATTGTGGAAAGGTGGCACGCCAATAAAAAACGAGATATTTCTTGTTTATAGAAAAATTGACAAAAATAATGAAAAGATAATGCAAATTAAAGCAGAGCTGCTGAAATCAAGATAAGAAGCCATTCATCTAATTCAGAGTTTTTCCTTGACAAATAGTTCTATATAGAACTATACTATATAAAACTAATTGGGCTGGGAATTTATCCGTAGGGCAAGGTTTTAGCCTTGCATATGCAACCCTAAAGGGTTGCCCTACATTATTATCCTAACAAGGAGGATTGAAAGATGGATGAAAGGGATGCAAAGAAATTAAGTCTTGAGCTAATGGAGATTGCAGAGGCAGCTTATGTTACAACCATTGACCACAATGGATTCCCGCAGACAAGGGCTATGTTCAATCTTAGGCGGAAAGAACAGTTTCCTGCCTTATCCGAGTTATTCATTAAGCATCATGATGACTTTCTGGTCTATCTTACAACAAACACCTCCTCATCAAAAATAACACACATTAAGAAAAATCCAAAGGTATCAATCTACTATTGCAAGCCAAGCGAATGGAGGGGGCTGATGTTGGGCGGAGAGGTAGAGGTTGTCACAGACAAGGCAATAAAAGAGGCAATCTGGCAGAAGGGCTGGGAGATGTATTATCCCCGCGGCCCGCATGACCCTGACCACACAGTGCTAAAACTGCTCCCAATGGTTGCAAAGTATTATCATCAGCTTAATTTCTTTACTTTCAATTTCAAAGGTAAGCCATGAAGCAGTTGCGTGAAGGCGGTTTCCTAATCGCTAAGATACATCACTTATCAGGCAGGATATTAGCCAAAAAAATAAAAGAGTATAATCTTGAAGAAATCAACCCAGCACAGGGGAGAATCCTTTTTGCACTTTGGCAGAA
>JAHFEP010000067.1 GCA_023248415.1 Nitrospirota bacterium | reverse complement strand
CAAATGGCGAACAGGCCAAGAAATTGGATAATATTTTGGGTTTTGGTAGAAGTTTGGTAGAAGTGGAGACCGAGAGAGGCTTAGGGGAGGCACTTAAGCTATTGAAATAATTGGTAGCGGGGGCCGGATTTGAACCGACGACCTTCGGGTTATGAGCCCGACGAGCTACCAGGCTGCTCCACCCCGCGCCAAAGTTTATATAGTTTATGGTATTTAACGATTAAAGTCAAGAGCAAAAAATATGAAAATAGAGTCAGATTTAGTTGAATTAAGAAAAGGGTTATTACACATCTTCATTAACCCTGCAGGACCGAACTGGATAAGCTGCAATAAGGCAGGTGCAGAGATTATAACAGGCGGGAACATTAATATCGGCAGCCATGAACTAAAAACCTTTGTTTCACGGCTTAAAGAAGAAGGTTTCCTTGATAATGCACATAAAACAAATTATCCGGGCAGGGCAATGGTAATTGAGACAAAGAGGCTTTCTGAGCTCTGGCTCTATACGAACAATTCATGCAATCTTAGGTGCAAACACTGCCTTGTCTCAGCAGGCGAGGGCTGGAAGGACAAGTTAAGCACAACAGATAACATGAGAATAATTGATGAGGCAAAAACACTCGGCGTTAAACGTTTCTATTTTACAGGCGGCGAGCCGTTTCTAAGGCACGACATCCTTGCGCTTATTAACTATATAACAAAGGACAGGGAGCTTGTTATACTTACAAACGGAACCCTAATTACAAAAGAGAAGGCAGAAAGATTGGCTTTGCTTAAGGGCAAACCCTTTTTGCAGATAAGCCTTGAAGGTTCAGATGCGAAGATACACGACTCTATGAGGGGCGAGGGCAGTTTTGAGCTTGCAGTAAATGGGATAAAGAATCTTATTGAAGCAGGGATTGTTCCTACCATTACCACAACCATCACCAAATTAAACAAGAATAATGCTGTAGATGCCCATAGATTCATTGCCTCGCTTGGCATAAAGATACACCACATTCTATATCTCCATCCAAAGGGGAGGGTGCAGAGATTCAAAGATGAGCTTTACATTAACTCTGATGAACTTTCAGCAGTAATGCAATCCTTAATCAAAGCCTCAAATGATACAGGTGTAATAATTGATAATGCTGAATCATTTAAGGCGCGTGTTTCTGGCAAGAAGAGCAGAAAGACAGACCTGTGCAACTGCTGTTATGAGATGCTATCCGTTGATTCAGACGGCGAGGTCTATCCCTGCGCTGCGATTGCCGGGGATAAAAGATTCAGCGCAGGGAATGTAATGGATTATTCACTTGCAGATTTATGGCTTGACTCGCCTTTGACGAAAAGGATAAGGGGATGCAGCTTGAATGATATTGAAAAGTGCAGGGAATGCTATCTCCGTTTTATATGCGGCGGCGGATGCTTTTGCTACGGCTATTTTAACGAAGAGATAAAAACAGGCGCAGGGAGGCTTGAGGCAGCAGACCCGTATTGCAATACCTATAAGATGCTTATTGAAAATGCCCTGTGGGCACAGGCTGAAAAGGGTGTGGATAAAGAGAGCCTTGATATGAAGACACCTGTTATCTATAACTCAATGGGCTCTGAGATGGCGGCCTGCTCAATATCTTCAGTAAAGCAAATCAACCATGATTTTGATGCTGCTGGCTATCACTGCTCATGCGTTTTGTCCGTATGAATGCCTTAATCATCTTTACAAAGACGCCTGTTAAAGGCAGGGTAAAGACACGTCTTCAAAAAAATCTTTCACAGGCAACGGTGCTGAAATTATACAAAGAATTTTTATTACAGACAGTGCAGCAGGCTAAAAAGGTTAAGAATTGCAAAAAGATTATTGCCTGCTATCCTGATGAGAGTCACCCATATTTAAAAAAACTTGCAAAGAGATTCGGATTTCGCTTAATGAAACAACATGGAAAAGACCTTGGGGAGAGGATGAAGAATGCACTTGCAGAGTTTCAGAAGAATGGCTATAAAAAGGTAGTTATAATAGGCTGCGACAGCCCCACTCTGCCAAAGGAATATATTGAGAATGCCTTTAAGGCGCTTGATAAAAGAAAATTAGCGCTTGGCCCTTCATGCGACGGCGGATATTATCTGATAGGTGTGAGAGGTGCGGCGCCGCCAATCTTTAATGATATAAAATGGGGAACAAAGGATGTGCTTAAAGAGACATTAAAAAGGGTTCCAAAAGAGATGCTGCCATTTCTTCATCTCCTGCCTTTTTGGTATGACATTGATACACCTGATGACTTGGATTTTTTATTCCTACACAAAAGGATTTTAAATGCCTCTGTTCAAAAGACCAGATAAAACATTTTTGAAAACAGACAGGCCGTTAAATATTGCCCACAGAGGCGGCAGAGGCATTTCTCCTGAACATACAATATTTGCCTATAAAAGGGCTCTTGATGCTGGCGCAGATGTCCTTGAAATAGATGTCCATTCTACAAAGGATAACGAGATAATTGTAATCCATGACCCAACAGTGGACAGGACAGCAAATGGCAATGGCAAGGTGAATGAGCTTACATTATCAGAAATAAAAAGGTTTGATGCAGGATACAGGTTTGTTGCTAAAAGAGGTGATAAAGAGGAATATCCTTTTAGAGGAAAAGGACTCTCAATCCCGACTTTAAAAGGGGTTTTTTCTGAATTTCCGAATCAGAGGATAAACATTGAGATAAAACAATTTGAGCCGCGGATTGAGGAGAGGCTGTTTAGTATTATAAAAGAAATGGGCATGACTGATAATGTCCTTGTTGTCTCAGAAAGCCATGATGCAATAAAAAGATTCCGAAAGATGTCTAAGGACTCTATTGCAACAGGCGCATCAATTAAAGAGATAAGGAGGTTTGTTATATTAATGAAGCTACGGCTCATGCCTTTTTATTTTTCCAATGCTGATGCCTTTCAGATACCAGAATATTATGGAGAATACCATCTGCTTACAGAAGAGTTTCTTGAGAAGGCACACAAAAAGAATATCAAAATCCATGTCTGGACTATAAACAAAAAAGAGGAGATGGAGAGGCTTATCAAAATGGGCGCTGACGGCATTATGACAGACTATCCTGATCTGCTGAATGAGGTGATTAATCTTTTAAATAGAAGGGCTTAATAATTTAAACCCCTAACCTTTTAAAATCCTCTTTACAAGAAAATATTAAAAATGTATGATTATGCCACATATTAATTAGTTGGAGAAAAATGATACCTGCAAGAGAGAGATTAATAGTTGCCCTTGATGTGGAAACAGAAAAAGAGGCAAAGAAGCTGCTGGACTCTTTGAATGGCGCTGTTAGCATGTTCAAGATCGGGTGCCAGCTTTTTACTGCTGTTGGGCCAAGGATTGTTGATGTTGTGCATAAGAAAGGCGGAAAGGTATTTCTTGATTTGAAATATCATGATATACCAGATACAGTTGCCCGTGCTGGCAAAGAGGCAACAAGGCTTGGTGTATTTATGTTTAATGTACACTCCTTAGGCGGCATGGAGATGATGAAGAAATGCTATGAGGCGTCATTTGAGACAGCAGAAAAAGAGGGCATACAGAGGCCAAAGATTCTTGCAGTAACGCTTCTGACAAGCATAACCCTTGATATGCTCCACAGCGAGATAGGGATTATGAGCGGAGATTTAGAATCTGAGGTTAAGCGATTAGCAACACTATCTGCTGATGCCGGGCTTGACGGCGTTGTCTCTTCTCCGCAGGAGATAAGGGCAGTAAGAGAAATTTCCAGCAGGGATTTTCTGATTGTAACACCTGGTGTAAGACCAACAGGAACACAAATGGATGACCAGAAAAGGATATCAATACCTAAAGAGGCAATAAAAGCTGGGGCAGATTATATTGTTGTTGGCAGGCCCATTATAAAGGCTGATGACCCTGTAAAGGCAGCAGAGGAGATAATAAAGGAGATGGAAGCAATATGAAAAAAATGACTCAGGAAGATATATTAAATATCTATAAAAAGGCAGGCGCATTGTTAGAAGGGCACTTTGAGCTAAGCTCAGGACTTCACAGTCCTGCATATCTTCAATCTGCCCTTGTTTTGCAATACCCAGAATATGCATCAATGCTATGCAAAGAGCTTGCAGAGGTCTTTAAGGACAGAAAGATTGAAGTTGTGATAGCGCCTGCCTTGGGCGGCATTATTGTTGCACATGAAGTTGCAAGGCATCTTAATGTGCGGGCGATCTTTGCAGAGAGGGAAAATGGCCAGCTTACCTTGAGAAGGGGATTTAGAATAGAAGAGGGTGAAAGGACGCTTGTTGTTGAGGATGTTATAACAACAGGCATCTCTGTAAAAGAGACGATTGATGTTGTAGAAAAAAGCAAGGGCATGTTAGTCGGTGTAGGTTCCCTCATAGACAGAAGTGGCGGAAAGGCAGAGATAGGGCACACGTATCATTCCCTTGTTGTGCTTAATGAGCCTGTTTACAAGCCTGATGAGTGTCCTCTATGTAAAAAAGGGCAGAAGATTACAAAGCCTGGCAGCAGGGATTTAAGCTGTCCTTCGCTATTCCATAGCTGCGGAGCAGCGAAGGATAGAGGATAAAGCAGTTGCGCGTAACACCGCTATATAAAGAATTTGCAGCAGAAGACCGCACTCCTCTTGAGATCTACGAGAAGCTGAAAAAGGGCAAACACTCCTTTCTTTTAGAAAGCATTAACGGCACCTCAAAGACAGCAAGATATTCCTTTATTGGAACAGACCCGTTTATTATCTTTAAATCAAAAGGCAATGAGATAGAGCTTACCTATGAAGGCAAAAGGGTTATTACAAGAAAGGATCCTTTATTAAAGCTCAGGGAGCTCATGAGCAATTTTAAGATTGAAAGGGTAAAGGGTCTACCGCCCTTTTTTGGGGGTGCAGTTGGATTTTTCAGCTACGACCTTGCCCATGTATTTGAAAAACTCCCTTCAAAGGCAAAGAAGGATATAAATGCCCCTGATATTTATCTTATTCTTACAGACACAGTGATTGCCTTTGACCACCTGAAAAACACTATTACAGTGATTATCATCCCTGCCATCAGGCATCTTGGCTTTGGATATAATACGATTACCTCTGGCCTTCTAAGAGACTGCAAACAGGATGCAGAGAAGAAACTGGAGGAGATTGTAAATCTGATAAACAGCCCTGCTGCAAGTGCTGAAACCACCCCATCAAAAGAAAAGAAGATAAAGCCTGTATCAAACCTGACTAAAGAAGGATACATGTCAATCGTAAAAAGATGCAAGGAATATATTGCAGCAGGCGATATATATCAGGCAAACCTTTCACAACGTCTTTCTGCAAAGATTGGTTCTGTAAAGCCTGTAGAGCTTTATAGGAGATTAAGAGAGATAAATCCCTCGCCATTTTCTGCGCTCATTGAGTTTGATGATATTGCCTTGGTAAGCTCATCTCCGGAGAGGCTGATTAAGCTGGAAGGAAGGGATGTGGAAACAAGGCCTATTGCAGGCACAAGGCCAAGGGGCAAGACAGAAAATGAGGATAAGGAGATGCATGGGGAGCTTATTGCAAATGAAAAGGAGAGGGCGGAGCATATAATGCTGATTGATTTGGAAAGGAATGACATTGGCAGGGTATGTGAATACGGAAGCGTAGACGCAGATGAGTTTATGACAACTGAGGATTATTCCCATGTAATCCATATTGTTTCTAATATTAAGGGAAAACTAAGGAAGGAAAAGGATTGCCTTGATTTAATTAAGGCTGTATTTCCCGGCGGTACAATCACAGGTGTGCCAAAGATTAGATGCATGGAGATTATAGATGAGCTTGAACCAGTTGCAAGAGGGCCTTATACTGGTTCAATAGGCTATATAAGCTTTGCTGGCGATATGGATTTGAATATTATTATCAGGACATTTGTCATTAAAAACGGCTATGCCTATGTTCAGGCAGGAGCAGGGATTGTTGCAGACTCTGACCCAGAAAGGGAATATTACGAAACCCTTCACAAGGCAGAGGCTCTGCTAAAGACGCTGGAAGGGATTTAGCTAACCTATCTTTTTATACATCAACAGGGCGCAGTTCGCCTTTTTTATAAATTCGTCTTTGGTTGGCGGTTTATTGCTGAAGAATCGCACCCTGTCTTTGCAGTTCAGATACCAATTTTCAAAGTCTGAATCGCTTATGCCATTTGCCTCTTCTATATATGCCACGAGGGTGTCTATCTCTGCCTGAAACTTAAGACCTGTCTGCTCCATGAAACTTGTTCCTTGACCCTATACCCTTGCCCCTATTTAATATGTCAGGTCTTTCTCCTCAATTATTATATAAGCAGGATGAAGGTTTTCTAACTTCTCCTTAAAAGAGTCGCTTAAATTTAAGAGCTTTACCTTTAATGAATCAGCTATCTTCAGCCTTTCGGAAAAGAGTATATTTAAGGCTGCAGGCGTTGCCTCTTTCAAATGCTTAAGGTTGATAATTATATCCATGCCTGTCTTTTGGGCAGTTTTTACAATCCTCTTTTTAAGCTCGCTGGCATTAATCCTGTCAAGTGTCCCTTCAAGTTCAATAAGGATTGCCTGTAGTTTTTCATTCTTCTTGACCCTTATTTCTAAGAAGGACTCTATCTGGCCAGAGACCTCCCCGACCTTCTCCTTAATAGTATGAATCGTATTCGGTATCAAGTTCTTTGTCTCGAACACAGGGAGCTTTCCCTGCAATCTGTTTAGTATAGGTGATAAGGGTGAAATGCCGCCTTTTGGCACCCTTATTACCATTCTCCTGTATGCCCAATTGAAATAGAGCCTTGCTATCCTGTTCTGCTTGGTTGGAAGTATACGGTTCAGTATAGATGGTATTGAATAAAATTTATGATAAGCCCAGTGGAAGCCGTCCTGCAGCGCCTCTGGAGAAAGATTCTTTGGCTTAAATACCACATTTCTGCCATCATAATGCGACCAGTTCTTATCAATAATCCTTCCCTCGCTCTCCAATCTCTTATAAAAACCGGTGCCCGGGAATGGTGTAAGAATGCTGAATAAAACAAGCCCAACCCTGTTCCTTTGGAGAAAATCCACTGTCCTTTCAAATACAGTCTCATCATCATTGTCAAAGCCAAATATCATGCCTGCATTAATTAGTATGCCGTGGTCGTGGAACATTTTTATTGATTTTTCATAATCGCTTACCTTATTAAAGGACTTGTTGGCGCTTGCAAGGGTCTCCTGCGAAACAGATTCAATGCCGACAAACAGGGATGTGCAGCCGCTCTTTGCTGCAAGCTCCAGTAATTCAGGGTCCCTTGCCAGTGTTATGCTTGCCTGACTTCCCCACTGTTTTTTAAGCGGGATTAGCGCCTTAAAAAGCTCCCTTGCATATGCCTTGTTTCCGGCAATATTGTCATCAACAAACACTACAAATTTGCCGTCAAGCGCAGCTATCTCTTCTACAACATCCTTGACAGGCCGCAGTCTAAAGGTGTTTCCAAAAAAGTTTGTTACAGAGCAGAAATCGCATCCATAGGGGCATCCCCTGCTTGCCTGCAGACAGTTATTTGTCATATATGCCCCTGGCTTTAAAAGCTCAAGCCTCTGTGGAGGAAGGCCGTCAAGTGACGGCAGATTATCCATTTTATAAAATGGTTTTAATTTACCCTTTTTAAAATCATCAAGGAGAGTAAGCCATATCTCTTCTGCCTCGCCTATTACAACAGCGTCTGCATGCTCCTTTGCCTCTTCAGGCATTGCAGTCGGATGTATGCCGCCGAGAACAACTTTAACGCCCCTTTTTCTGAATATATCTGATATCTCATAAGCCCTTGGCGACAAGAAGGTCATTGCAGAGATGCCTACTAAATCAACATCCATGTCAAAATCAATCTTTTCAACACCTTCATCAATAATCCTTACCTCTATATCCCTCGGTGTATGTGCTGCTAATGTTGTAAGGCTCAAACGTGGAAACCAAAAAGACCTTACCTCTTTTTTTGAGAAACTGTAGCATGAATCTTGTAATTCAGGTGATATTAGCGCTAACTTCATTTAATCCTCCCTTAAAAAAAACCTATTTTTAATGTAACAGCATAATCTATTTTCAGCCCCTTCGTCAAGGGTTATTTATCTAAAGAGATTTTTATCTCTTCTGAATCAGGGCCTTCGTTAAATGGCGGGGTGGTTGTATTTGCAGCCCTTATGATGTAATAATAGGTGCCTGGCTCTAAGCCAATGTCTGCAAAAACTCCTTCACTTGCCTTGATCAACTCCTTATTAACAGGTGCATCAGGATAAGAACCTTTTGTTTTGCTCCTGTAAATATTGTAGCCTTTAATATCTTCTTTCTTAGAGGTCTCCCATTTAAGGATGACTGTTTCATTCTGCACAGATGCCTTAAATCCTGAAGGCGGATTTGGCGGTTTGGTTGGTATCAAAATTATTTCTTTGGATTCCGGGCTAAAAATCCCGGTCTTTGTTTCAACAACAATCTTGTAGCTGTATGGTATCTTATAAGTAAGGCCGGCAGGAAAAAGGTCCTCTGCCTTATCAATGAATATTATCTTATTGTCCTTTATCATTGCAGGCTCTGGTTTTTGTATGTCAATTACTGCAATCTTTGTAAATGCGCAGCCACAGCCGCCTGTTTCCCTGTCCCTGACATCTGCCCTTAAGACAGTGAACTTAGAGATGTCATTTAATTTTGTCCCATCCATATTTTTTGCTGGCATCTCCCAGCTCAGGATTGCAGATGAGTCTTTTGTGAATCCATTTATATTTGTAACTGGCGCCGGCGGAGAAAGATGGGGAACTATCGGGTCGCCCTTTCTGCCGCAGGAGGAGATAGAGATGATTAAAAGAATAACGATAAATGTTTTTAAAAAAAATTTCAATCTCCTGCCTCAATCTCCCTAATCCTTTTTAACACCTGCTTCTTTGCTGTTCCGCCGATGTGATTTCGCCTCTCTACCGCCTTTTTTAGAGATACAAAATTAATTATGTCATCCTTAAAAATTGGAGAGAACATCTTCCATTCAGAAAGGGTCAAGGCAGTTAAAGGCCTTTTTCCCTTAACACAGTAGCTGACAACCCTGCCCACTATTTCGTGTGCATCACGGAAGGAGATGCCTTTCTGCACAAGATAGTCAGCAACATCTGTTGACAGGATAAGGCCGTCTGCCATTGATGATTTTATCCTCTCTGTGTTTATCTTTACGCCCTTAATCATCCCGCTGAATATATCAAGCGCAGTTTTCAATGTATCTACTGTGTCAAAGAGCGGTTCTTTATCCTCCTGCATGTCTTTATTATATGCAAGCGGAAGTCCTTTCATGGTTGTAAGCAGTGAAATAAGATGACCGTATATGCGGCCTGTTTTTCCGCGGACGAGCTCAGGGACATCAGGGTTTTTCTTTTGAGGCATCATGCTGCTTCCTGTGCAAAATGCGTCAGGCAGCTCAATAAAACCAAATTCAGAGGAAGACCAGATAATAAGCTCCTCGCTTATCCTTGAAAGGTGCATAATTATAATGGACGCTGCGGATAAAAATTCAATTATAAAGTCCCTGTCAGACACTGCATCAAGGCTGTTTTTTGTTATACCATCAAATCCAAGAAGCTTGGCAGCATATTCCCTGTCAATGGGAAATGTTGTGCCAGCCAATGCGCCTGAGCCGAGAGGCATGATATTTGTTCTCTTATGGCAGTCCAAAAGCCGCTCCCTGTCCCTTTTGAACATATCATAATATGCAAGAAGGTAATAGGCAAATAGAATGGGCTGTGCCTGTTGGAGATGTGTATACCCGGGCATGATTACATCAATATTCTTTTTGGCAAGTAGAACGAGTGTTTTTTGAAATTTCTCAATCAGGGAGATTATATTTTTAATCTCATCCCTAAGATAGAGCCTTGCATCAAGCGCAACCTGGTCATTCCTGCTCCTTGCTGTATGCAACTTTTTGCCTGTGCCGCCAATTAATGAGATAAGCCTCTTTTCAACAGCCATGTGTATATCTTCGTCTTCTACATAAAATTTGAATTTATTAGCATCAATCTCCTTTTCAATTGCCTTAAGCCCATTCACAATCTTGTCTGCCTCTGCCTTTTTAATTATCCCTGTTTTTGCAAGCATCCTTGCATGCGCAATGCTTCCTGCAATATCATATTTATACAATTTCCAGTCAAAGGATATAGAGGCAGTAAACTCCTCAACAAGTTTGTTTGTAGATTCTGAAAACCTTCCTGACCAGAGTTTTTTCTTCATTTGATTTTTTCCTATATCCCCCTCTTTTTTAAAGAGTGGTTAGGGGAGATTATCTGGCCATGTACAGTAGGCCACCCATTAATATAATCCCCCTGTATCCCCCTTTAGAAAAGGGGGAAATATCATTGCCCTTGACAGGTGGGACGCCTGTCCTACTACCTTCTAATCTTTAATCTTAAAGCGTTCAGCTTTATAAATCCCTCTGCATCCTTTTGGTCGTAGACAGTATCCTCCTCAAATGTTGCAAGCTCTGACCTGTAAAGCGATACAGGAGACTTTCTGCCAACTACATGGCAGTTTCCTTTATAAAGCTTCAGCCGCACTGTGCCTGTAACATTTTTCTGCGCCTCGTCTATTGCCTTTTGCAGCATCTCCCTTTCAGGAGAAAACCAGTAGCCGTAATATACAAGCTCTGCATAACGTGCTATAAGAGAGTCTCTAAGGTGCAGCACCTCTCTGTCCATTGTAATAGACTCAACAGCCCGATGTGCGATGTGAAGTATTGTGCCGCCGGGTGTTTCATATACGCCACGGGACTTTATGCCAACATAACGGTTCTCAACCATATCAATACGGCCAATGCCGTTTTTACCGCCAATCAGATTCAGCTCTGTTAATAGCATTGCAGGAGAGAGTTTTTTATTATTTATTGCAGCAGGGTTTCCGTTCTCAAATGTTATCTCAATGTATGCAGGTTTATCAGGCGCCTTTTCTACTGGCAGGCTCATGGTATGCATATCAGCAGGCGGCTCTGACCACGGGTCTTCAAGTATCCCTCCTTCATAGCTTATATGAAACAGATTCATGTCTGTGCTGTAGGGCTTTGCCTTTGTTGCAGTAACAGGAATGTGGTGTTCCATTGCATAATCAATCAGCTCCTGCCTTGATTTAAAATACCACTCCCTCCATGGCGCAATGATTTTTATCTTTGGATTTAATGTCATGTATGTAAGCTCAAACCGAACCTGGTCATTCCCCTTGCCTGTTGCGCCGTGTGCAACTGCATCTGCGCCCTCTTTCTTTGCAATCTCTATCTGGCGCTTTGCAATAAGGGGCCTTGCAATGGATGTGCCAAGAAGATAACTCCCCTCATAAACAGCATTTGCGCGGAGCATAGGGAAAATAAAATCGCTGACAAACTCCTCCCTTAAGTCTTCTATATATATCTTGCTTGCGCCTGTCTTTAGCGCCTTTTTGCGCAGGGGCGCCAGCTCCTCGTCCTGGCCAAGGTCTGCTGCAAAGGCAATTACCTCACAGTTGTAATTCTCCTTCAACCATTTTATTGCAACTGATGTGTCAAGTCCGCCTGAATAGGCAAGGACAACTTTTTTTATCTTCTTCTTATCCATTTATTTATATACCTCATGCAAAGATTACAGAATCGATGAAACGGTGAAACAGAGAATGGGAGCTCCGTTTCAGTTTTTACAAAGCCGCCATCAACCGCAGCATCACTGCCTTTTGAGTATGCAGCCTGTTCTCTGCCTGGTCAAAGACAACAGAGTTAGGTCCTTCCATTGCCTCCCCTGTTATCTCCTCTCCACGATGTGCTGGCAGACAGTGCATAACAAGCGCATCCGGGCTAGCAATTTTTAATAGCTTTTTATTCAACTGGTAATCTTTAAATATCTTCAGCCTCTTTTTATGCTCTTTTTCCTGCCCCATGCTTGCCCAGACATCTGTATATAAAACATCCGCATCCTTTGCAGCCTTTTGCAGGTTGCTTAATATTTCTATCCTGCTTCCATGTTTTTTTGCGTCCTCTATTGCAGACTTAACTATTTTTTTATCAGGCTCATACCCCTTTGGGCAGGCAAGGGATATATCAATGCCTGTCTTTGCGCATATCTCTATAAGTGAATGGGCAACATTGTTTCCATCACCAATATACACAAGTTTTAATCCTTTAAGCCTTCCCTTCTTTTCCTTAATAGTAAAGATATCTGCAAGCGCCTGGCAGGGGTGGTGCATATCTGTCAGGCCGTTTATTATTGGGATAGATGCATGTTCTGCCCACTCCTCTGCAATCTTATGCTCAAAGGTTCTGATAACGATTGCGTCAATGTATCTTGACAACACCCTTGCTGTATCAGCAATTGTTTCGCCCCTTCCAATCTGTAAATCAGAAACAGGAAGGACAATTGCCTGTCCGCCGAGCTGGTATATGCCGACTTCAAAAGAAACCCTTGTCCTTGTTGAAGGCTTTTCAAAGAACATGCCGAGTGTCTTGCCAATCAACGGACAATCCATCTGCCTGTTCTTCTGCTTTTCCTTAAGCTCAGCAGAAAGAGATAGTATATCTTCTACCTCTTCTGTTGTTAAATCGTGTATTGTAAGAAGGTCTTTCATTATTTTATCCTCTTCAAAACCCCATACAGTATCTCAAGCATGGAGTCTATCTCCTCCTTTGTAACTATCAATGGAGGAATAAATCGTAAAATCTTGTCCATTGTGCAGTTTATCAGCAGTCCGTCCTTCAGACACTCTGTTACTACCACCTTTCCATCTATTGCCAGTTCCATGCCGACCAGGAGACCTTTGCTGCGAATATCTTTAATAAAGGAATGTTCCTTTTTTAATTCCTTTAACCCTCTTGTCAGATAATCACCCATCCTGACACAGTTATCAAACAGAATCCCGTCTTCCATTATTGTCTCAAGTGAAGCGACTGCTGCTGAGCAGGCAAGCGGATTGCCGCCGAATGTTGTTGCATGGCTTCCAGGTGTAAATACCTCTGCAACAGCATCCTTTGCGAGCATGGCGCCTATTGCAACGCCATTACCGAGCGCCTTTGCCAATGTTATTATATCAGGCTCAATGTTATAATGCTCATAGGCAAAGAGCTTTCCTGTCCTTCCCATCCCGGTCTGGACTTCATCAAACACAAGAAGGATGCCTTCATCATTGCAGAGCCTGCGGAGTTTTTTCAAGTAATCATTATCAGGTATATTTACGCCGCCCTCTCCCTGTATGGGTTCAAGCATTACAGCCGCAGTCTTTTTGCTGACTGCTTTCTTTACTGCATCTATATTATTAAATGGCACATGCTTAAATCCAGGCAGAAGCGGCTCAAAGCCCTTCTGCACCTTTTCCTGCCCTGTTGCAGTAATGGTTGCCATTGTGCGGCCGTGAAAGGACTTTTCCATGGTAATTATCTCAAAGCGGTTCCCCTTTAATTTTTCCTTAGCATATTTCCGGACAAGCTTTATTGCCGCCTCATTTGCCTCTGCGCCGCTGTTGCAGAAGAATGCCTTGTCAGCAAAGGAATTTTCAACGAGGAGCTTTGCCAGCTTTATCTGAGGTTCATTATGATAGAGATTTGATATATGGACAAGCCTCTGCGCCTGCTTTTGAAAGGCAACAGTTACTTTGGGGTGGCAGTGGCCAAGGTTGCACACAGCAATGCCAGCTACAAAATCAAGATACTCCCTGTTGTCTGAATCAAAGACCTTTGTCCCCCTTCCCTTAATAAATACAACAGGAAAGCGGTTGTAGGTGTTCATAATATATTTTTTGGAGAGTTCTAACAGTTCGTTAGTCAGCATGAAAGAAATTTAGCATATTATTACCAGAAAAACAAGGTCAACTTTTAAAGAATTACACTGTTGCTTTTTCTCCGTTTCTCCGTTTCGGTTTTTA
>JAHFEP010000066.1 GCA_023248415.1 Nitrospirota bacterium | reverse complement strand
GGTTTTATTACAGCAAAGGAGGCGTTCTGTTTTAAAATAATGGAAGGCTATCTGCTTGCCTTAATCATGCCCCTATATCTTTTTCTCCTTTCCACAGGAGCCATGACAATAAAGGCTGCATCATACTGGCTTTTATTTATTGCAGTAATGCTTATCCTTTTTACTATAAGAAAGGTATTTATGCCGATGCATTACGATATAGGTGATAAGTCAGCCTATAAGTGAGGAATTTGGATGAGGCGCTCATTAAATTAAAGAAGCTTGAATCTATTTCAAGATATAATCGTGCAATAATAGAAGATGCAAGAAGGCAGATACTTAGAATCATGCCCATTTCCCTTTTATTCTTCTTGTAAAAACTCTTTGCCTCCCTCTGCAAAATGTGATAAAATTAAATTAGTAAAATTAGGATATAATTAAGATGGAGGCAGAAAGTATGTCTAAGGTTACTATTGAAGTAACAGTCACAGAAATAAAAAAACTTCTTCCACGACTATCCACTGAAGAAATACTAAGATTAGACGGGGAAATTCATGAATATCTTGAAACTCATATGATGATGAGCGTTGCCCAAACCTCGTTCAAAGAATGGGAAGACAAGGAAGAAGATATTTACTATGACATATAAGCATGGTGATATTATACTTGTTAATTTCCCATTTACAGACCTTGTATCCTCCAAAATAAGACCTGCCGTTGTTATAACCATAAAAGGAGAAGATGTAATAATCCTCGGAATATTCTCAAAAGTACCGGAAAAGATCATGGGCTCATGGTTTGTTATTGATGAAGGGGAAGAATATTTTACAAATACAGGCCTCAAAAAGAAATCTGTTATAAAGACTGAGAAAATTGCAGTAATTCATAGTTCCATTATTAAAAAGCCATTGGGTTCTTTACCAGAAAATATATTCAGCATAGTAAGAGCAAAGCTGAAAAAGACCCTTGAATTAGAAGGCTGTTAAGGAATTTAATTTCGAAGGATAGGGCAAATAACTGTTTACTTGCCCCAGGAGCAGGAAGGCCAGCAGGCAATAATTAAAAGACCAAACACTACCGCTGATTTTGAAAAAGTTTATAAAGCGAAGGTGTTGTCAGCATTTTTAATAGAAACGTTACAGTTACCTTAGTCGACAGCTACGGGCAGATGTTCTTTAAATGGGTACCCAATTTTCTTTCTATTTCTCTTGAAAGATAAATTTTTGTTGAAAATCAATAAATGTATGATATATTATAGAGTTGAAATAAGGATTAATAAATACATTTTGGGACGGTTTAATTTGCTTTACGAAGGAAACATATAATGGCTTCCATAGAAGTACAAGATTGTTTATCGGCTTTATTATTTGGCTACCACTATCATAAACCAAAATTTTCTGTCGCTAATCACTTTAATGAGTTCGCAGACGAATTATTTGAAAATATTAGTAATACAGAAGTTAGAAAAATAAATAGTCATAGTATTAGTTTCCGTATAAAGGAATTATACCTTGATATATCTGAGCAAAACTTGATTATATATTCGCCAATCTCTATTGGCGAGAAATTAGTACGCTTATTACAAGCTGAACAGAAGCTTAATGAAAAATCTATATCTGTGCCATTATTCTTTGGACCGCCATTTATTCCACCGTTTGTTATTGGAACTGGCCGGACATATTCCAGTTCTGAGTTTAGAAAAACCTTTATCAAGGAAATAATTGTATTACTGAAGTTAATAGAAAAATTTATACCAAATGGTCTTCCTAAATGTCGTTTTATGGGTTTTGTTGAGAACTATTATATACCGTTAAAAGCCGTGAAATGGGATATTTTAGAAAAGTTCAATGAGCAGGCAAATATTGAAAATACAGTAAATACTCAAAAAGAAGCTACTAATACTTATTATTTTCCAAAAGATGCTGGCGGAAACGAAAAATGCTTTATTTTTAAAATGATTAGGCCAGATTATCATCGAGATCCGAATGCCACAATAGCTGGAGCCAGTTTTGATTTTCAATATCATCCGGGCACACCACAAAACCTGGATGAATTAGGCGGCCCTGATAAAGCCTTAAAGCCCCTAATAAGTGGGTTGGAAGATGTAATCAACAAGTCAAAATTTCTTACATTTTCTTATGCGGAGAAAAAATGATTAAGTTATTAGAAAAGCCGAGGAATGAAACCAGTGTATCTACTTCTTTTCAGCAACCTGAGGCTTTAGAAAAATCTTTTGAGAAGAATATCATTTTAGGTGCAAGGTCAGCAGTTGTTTTTGCCGCGCCGCTATTATTTTCCACGGCACCCGCACTAACATCTGAAATCAAACAAGATTTGATGCCAAATCCTGTTCCGGCAATTTCTGAGAGACTGGAATCTCTGGCTGAAGAAATAGCTGCTTTTTTAAACCGTCTTGAAGAAAAGGTCTTTGCCTATCCAGGTACGGTTATTGAAGTCGAAAAAAATGTTTCTGGTGATGCAACAAGTGTATTAATTAATGTTTCTATCAACGGGAAAAACCATCTGGTGAAGAAGAACATCAGTCAATTAAATTTTGAGGTTCAGCCTAACATGCCTTTAGTTATAGAAGGCATTAAAAGGGGCTCAGTAAAGAAATTGAATATTAAAAAAGCCGAGCCTGTTTCTTTATCAAATAAAGATTTAGAGCTATTAAAAATACTATGATGGTCTATTTTATTAAAAATGTTTGAACTCCATATCCTCAATGTTGATTTAGGTGATTCAATAATCCTGCATTCCCAACATGATGGTAAATCTTATTATTCACTTATAGATTGCAAAAAAGTTGCTGACAAAACCCCTACTGTAGAATTTCTCAAAGAGCGAAATATTACGGATATATGCTCAATCTTTTTAACACACTTTCATCACGATCATTGTTCCGGCTTCCCGGAGCTTTACAAATATCTGAAGCAATCACATGGGACACTGAATTATTATATTTCACCATACTTGCCACCCGAAATAGATCTTCGGCGGCGCATTGTCGAATTGTTGTACAATAAAGCAATGGTACCTAGTGTTGATAATATCTTTAACGCTATTGATGGCTTTAAAAAGCTTCCTTCAACAATACACGAAGATGGAACGGCAAAAGCCATTCACATGCATTATGAGCATAATAGAACACCGTCGGCTTGGCGCACTGATATTCACCCAGGAATAAGTATCGCTCCTGTTTCACCTGACCCTGAGACCGCATTTAATTATATTAACTCTGCGTTGCGAGATTCAAACCCACACGGAAAGCTATTGAACGCAACGAGTCACACATTCTTAATCAAGTATCAGAATAGCCTTGGCTCTCATATTGGACTGTTTACTGGTGACCTTGAAAAAGCGGGAAAATGGAGTGAGGCAAAAAATACTTGTTTAAAAATAACACAAGAAGCTGTCAGGGATAATATCAGAATTTTAAAGATTGCCCATCACGGTTCCGCACAAGTTGATATGGAACGGTGCTTAAAAGAGATGATTAATATGGAAACCCGTTTTTTAGCATCTATAAGCTGCCCTCCTGGAAGTCGTCATCATCCGAGTGAAAAAACACTGAATTTTTTGAAAAACAATTTTCAAGAGTGTATTATTGCTTGTACAAATATCTCAGCTTTTTGCGAAAGTTTTGTTTTACAAGATAACTTAGAATATTTCGGCATCTCTGGCGATGAGGACACTTTTTTAGAATATGTAAATAACGATAAAAGTGTCGAACTCGCTGATATTGATAACATTAATGAATGTGCGGGTGATCACAGCTTATCTATTACAGAATCAGGTTTCCAATACAAGTCTTCGACTGGTCGAAGTTGTTTCTTAAAAAAGTGAAAAAGTATTACGCTTTGAAATATCAGTTCTTTATTTCAGCTATTTTACTTGCAGTAGTATAATGAATCCCTAAATAATCTGCAATTTCTTTTAGCGTATAGCTGAATATTATATGTTTACGGCTTATAATATTTCTTCTTTTTTTGCAGATACTCCTGCTCTACATATCCGCCGTAGTCATGTGGATATTTATAGCCCTTTCCGTGGCCTATTTTTTTTGCAGCAGGATAATGAGCGTCCTTTAAATGGTTTGGGACCTCCATGGTCTGCTCCTTTTCAATATCAGCCATTGCCGCCTCTATTGCTAAATAACAGGTGTTGCTCTTTTTTGCCTTTGCAATATAAATCACTGCCTGTGCAAGAGGTATCCTTGCCTCTGGCATGCCGATGAACTCAACTGCTCTTAAACAAGATGTTGCAATGACCAATGCCATTGGGTCTGCCTCGCCAACATCCTCTGATGCGCATATAACAATCCGCCTTGCAATGAACCTCGGGTCTTCGCCTGCATAGAGCATCTTTGCAAGATAGTATATTGCTGCATCAGAGTCAGAGCCTCTCATGCTTTTTATAAATGCAGAGATTGTGTCATAGTGCTGGTCTCCCTTTTTGTCATAGAGAACAACCTTTTTCTGGATAGACTCCTCTGCTGCCTTTAGGTCTATTTTAATAATGTCATTTTCATTTGCAGGGGTTGTGAGCGCCGCAACCTCTAATGCAGAAAGGCCTCTCCTTGCATCGCCGTCAGATATTTTTGATAGGTGCCTTAAGGCATCCTCATCAACATCCAAATTCAGATTGCCGAGTCCGCTCTCCTTATCAGAAAGGGCATTATGCAATATTTTCAAAATATCAGCCTCTGAAAGTGGCTTTAATTCAAAAACCTGGCTCCTTGAAAGGAGGGCGCTGTTAACATAGAAAAAAGGATTCTCAACTGTTGCGCCGATTAAAATAATATTTCCCTCTTCAACATCAGGCAGTAGCGCATCCTGCTGGAGCTTGTTAAATCTGTGTATCTCATCAAGAAATAAAATAGTGCGAATGCCTTTTGTTTTTCTGTCTCTTGCTGATTTTAGCGCCTTTCTAAGTTCATCCAATCCCGCAATGGCAGCATTCAGCCACTCAAAATGCGCCTCTGTCCTCGCTGCGATGATTCTTGCCAAGGCAGTCTTTCCTGTGCCAGGATGGCCGTATAAAATAAGAGAGGTGATTCTATCTGCCTCAATCGCCCTTCGCAAAAGCTTTCCCCTACCAAGCAGATGCTCCTGCCCAACATATTCCTCAAGTGTCCTCGGACACATGCGATAGGCAAGCGGCTCTTTTATCGGCTTTCCCTTAAAAAGCTCCATATAAAAAAATAACATTTCTAATTGATAAAGTCCAGCCTTATGCTAAAACAGACTAAAATATTAGTTTTGCACACAATCAGTATTCATGATATCTTCCCTTTCCACCTCAAATCCAGCTCTTTAGCTGCCTTGGTCTCATCAAGCCTTGCAACTGGGGTTGTATGAGGCGCGGACTTTACAATCTCAGGGTTCTCCTTTACCTCTTTTGCAATTGCAATCATTGCATCGCAGAATCTGTCTAACACCTCCTTTGTTTCTGTCTCTGTTGGCTCAATCATCATGGCCTCATCAACAATTAAAGGGAAATATACTGTTGGCGGATGGAACCCATAGTCAAGGAGCCTCTTTGCAATATCCTTTGTTGACACACCTGCCTTTTTCTGTAGAGAACCAGAAAGAACAAATTCGTGCATGCAGTCTACCTTAAATGGAAGCTCAAAATATCCTTCAAGTCTCTTTTTCATATAATTGGCATTTAAGATCGCGTTCTCGCTGACCTCTTTTAGACCGCTATTACCGAGTGTTCTTATATAGGCATAGGCCTTTACCATTACGCCAAAGTTTCCATAAAAGCCCTGCACCTTTCCTATGCTTTTTGGATGAGCATAGTTAAGATAAAAATGTTCATCCTTTTTTTCAATGACAGGCACAGGGAGAAAAGACACGAGGGATTCTTTTACACCAACAGGCCCTGAACCAGGGCCGCCACCTCCATGAGGTGTTGAAAAGGTCTTATGAAGGTTAAAATGAACAACATCAAAACCCATGTCCCCTGGCCTGCATAGGCCAAGCATAGCATTGAGATTTGCTCCATCAAGATACAATAGTATTTCGTGTTCTTTTAGAATCTTTGATATCTGTAGTATATTCTTCTCAAAGAGGCCGAGTGTATTTGGGTTGGTCAGCATAAAGGCAGCGCACTCAGCATCTGCCTTCTTTTTTAAATCCTCTAAATCCACCCTGCCTTCATTATCTGATTTTACCTCCACAACCTCATAGCCTGAAAGCACTGCGCTGGCAGGGTTTGTCCCATGGGCAGAATCAGGTATTATAACCTTTTTTCTCGGATTGCCCATTGACTGGTGATATGCCCGTATCATCAGCATCCCTGTTAGTTCTCCCTGCGCGCCTGCTGCTGGCTGAAGCGTTACCCTTGAAAGGCCTGAGATCTCAGCAAGGTATTTTTCTAATTCATACATCAATTGCAGGGCGCCCTGTGACAGGGCATCAGGCTGGAGCGGATGAATATTGGTAAAGCCCTGTAATCTGGCAACATCCTCATTTACCTTTGGATTATACTTCATGGTGCAGGAGCCGAGGGGATAAAAATGAGAGTCTATGGAATAGTTTTCGTGTGATAAACGTGTAAAGTGGCGGGCAACCTCCACCTCGCTGACCTCTGGAAGCTCAGGCAGTTCCTTTCTGAGATGCCTTTGCTCTATAAGCTTCTCTACAGGCTCAGCAGGGACATCTATCTCTGGCAGGGAATATCCCTTCTTCCCTTCTGAACTGTATTCAAAGATAAGTCTCTCAAGCATTTTACCCTCCATGCTTTGCCATCTCCGTCATTTTACTAACGAGTCGGTCTATCTCCTCCCGCGTCCTCTTTTCTGTCACACAGATAAGCAGATGGTCTTTAAGCTCCGGATAATAATTCCCAAGGTCTATTCCTCCAATAATATTTTCTTTAAGAAGCCCTTTAAAAATCCTTTCTGCAGATACAGGTGTTTTTATAACAAACTCCTTGAAGAATGGCGCAGAGTAGGGAGAACTAAAACCCTTTATCTTTGTAATCTCTTTCTGAGCGTAATGCGCCTTCTGAAGGCAAAGCTCCGCTACCTTTTTTAGCCCCTCTTTTCCTATGACAGATAAATATACTGTTGCTGCAAAGGCGCATAAGGCCTGATTTGTACATATGTTGGATGTTGCCCTTTCTCTTTTTATATGCTGCTCCCTTGTCTGGAGGGTAAGGCAGTATCCTCTTTTCCCCTGAGTATCTGCTGTTGCACCCGCCAGTCTCCCAGGCATCTGCCTTATATATTCCTTCTTTGTTGCAAAGAATCCTAAATAGGGGCCTCCAAAGGAGAGGCTATTGCCGAGAGATTGTCCCTCGCCAACCACAATATCAGCGCCTAACTCACCGGGTAATTTTAAAATGCCCATAGAAATGGGGTCTACAGAGACTATAAAGAGGGCGCCGAATTTGTGAGTAATTGTATTTATAGCAGATAGCTCTTCAATACAACCAAAGAAATTTGGCTGCTGGATTATGACAGCAGCAGTATTATCTGATATAGATGATGAGATGGCATCAGCATCTGTAATGCCATCTTTATATGGCAGCTCTTTTATAGTTATTCCAATCCCCTGTAGATAGGTCTTCAGAACCATCCTGTAATTTGGATGAAGCGCGCTTGATACAAGAACCTCCCTTTTCTTTGTTATCCTCAAAGCCATCATTGCTGCCTCTGCTGTTGCTGAGGCGCCATCATACATGGAGGCATTGGCAGCTTCCATTCCTGTTAGCTCGCATATCATGCTCTGAAATTCGTATATTGATTGGAGCATTCCCTGGCTCGCCTCAGCCTGATATGGCGTGTACGCAGTATAAAACTCTGAACGGGAGGCCATGTGTTCCACTACACTTGGGATATAATGGTCATATGCCCCTGCGCCGAGAAAAGAGGTGTAATGCAAAAGGTCAGCATTCTTTTCGCTTAAGATAAGCATCTCCTTTTTTAATTCAATCTCTGACAAAGGAGAAGGAAGGCTCAGTTCCTTTTTAAGCCGTATTTCCTCAGGTATGTCTTTCAGGAGCTTTTCTATTTCATCAACACCTATTAGCCTGAGCATCTCTTTTTTGTCCTTCTCTGTATTCGGCACATAACCCATAGGTCTCTCCTATCCAATAAGCAGGTTGTCATTCCTACCTGCCTGTCGGCAGACAGGCGGAAGCAGGAATCCAGTCTTTTTAATATCTGGATTCCCGTTTTCACGGGAATGACAGAAATTCATTACTTCTTTCTATAAAAAGGCAAAGAAACCACCCTTGCTAATAAAGCCTTTTCCCTTATATCTATTATTATCTCATTACCTGTCTTATTATACCCTATATCAACATAGCCGAGGCCTATCCCCTTTTTTAATGTAGGCGACATATTTCCGCTTGTCACAGCGCCGATCTCAGTCTCCTTTGCTAATATCCTGTAGCCCTGCCGCGGTATGCCTTTATCTATCATTTCAAAACCAATCAATATCCTTTTTAAGCCATTCTGCCTTTGTGTAATTAATGCCTCTTTGCCAATGAAATCACTTTTCTCAAATAATATAAAACGCTCCAGCCCTGCCTCTAATGGAGTTGTCTTTTGATCTATATCATGCCCATAAAGAAGATACCCCATCTCAAGCCTTAATGTATCCCTTGCACCGAGACCAGCAGGTTTCAGGTTAGGTGCAGCGCCGCCTGAAAGCAGTCTGTCCCAAACAGATTCAGCCATAGAAGCAGTGATATATAGTTCAAAGCCATCCTCTCCAGTATAGCCTGTTCGTGATACTAAGAGAATAATGTCATCAAAATTTATTTCAGCAAAGGCAAATTTCTTTATCTCTGACAGCTTCGTGGAAGCATGGCTCTGTAGAATCTTCTGAGCCTCAGGCCCCTGTATGGCTATCTGACAAGTAGCATCAGTTATATCTTTGATAACCACATTATAACCTGCCTTATCGGCAGACAGGGAGACTGCGTGTTTCTTTAGCCATGCAGCGACCTTCCCCCTGTTTATTGCATTACCGCAGAGGAAGATAGAGTCGTCAGGCTTTTTATATACAAGAAGGTCGTCAATAATCCCGCCATTCTCATTGCAAAGGAACGTATATTGGCTGTAGCCTTGTTTTAGCTTTTCTAAATCTGTAGTGATAAGTTTGTTGATAAGGGATATTGTATCCTTGCCATTTATCTCTATCCTTGACAGATGGCTGACATCAAAGATGCCTGCGCTCTTTCTAACAGCATGATGCTCATCAATAACACCGGTATACTGGAGCGGCATCTCATAGCCTGCAAACACGACGAACCTTGCGCTTAAAGCCTTATGTCTGTTGTACAGCAATGTTCGTTTCATCTTTCGTCCTTACCAATCCACAAAGGGCCATTCGCCAACTATTACTTCCCCACGCAAAACTCCTCAAAAATCTTATTCAGTATATCCTCTGTTGCTGTCTCGCCTGTAATCTCGCCTATTGCATTCAAGGCTCCCCTTAAATCAACTGCAAGAAATTCTTCAGACATATTTTCTTTTAACGAATTTTGAAGATTCTCTAATGACCTTTTTGTCTTTTCAAGTGCTGTCTTGTGCCTGAGGTTCGTGATTATCGGTCTCTCGCCTGCTAATATCCCGCCTTTAAACAGGAGATTATGAATAACAGCCTTTAACTCGTCAATACCTTCTCCAGTTAATGCAGAGATGGAGACTACCTCTTTATCTGGCAGGAACTTTTTAATATCATCCTCTTTAACTACAGAAGGCAGGTCTGACTTGTTTAAAAGAACAATTAATTTCTTCTCCTTCACATCATCCATCAGATTCTTATCTTCATCGCTTAATCTTAAGCTTCCGTCTATCAGGAGCAATATAAGGTCTGCTTTCTTTATTGTTTCCCTGCTTCTTCTCACACCTTCTATTTCTACTATATCCTCTGTATGCCTTATGCCGGCAGTATCAAGTATGCGCAGCGGCATACCTTTTATATTTATCCATTCTTCTATTACATCCCTTGTTGTCCCTGGGATAGGAGTAACTATTGCCCTCTCCTCTTTCAAAAGGGCATTGAGCAGGCTTGACTTGCCGACATTTGTTCTGCCGATAATTGCAGTTGCAATCCCTTCTTTATATATCCTTCCTTCATCTGCAGTATTAATAAGCGCTTCAATCTCGTCAACAGTTTTTTTAATCCTCTTTCCAATCTCATCCCTTGAAATAAACTCTATATCTTCATCAACAAAATCAATTGCTGCCTCAATGGATGCAATGATTGAAATAAGCTCTTCCCTGACAGCAATAATACTTTTTGATAATATGCCGGAGAGCTGGCCTACTGCTAATCTGAGGCTGTCCTCTGTTTTTGAGCTTATTATGTCTATCACTGCCTCTGCCTGTGCTAAATCAATCCTGCCATTTAAAAATGCCCTTTTTGTGAACTCACCCGGCTCCGCAAGCCTTGCGCCATTTTTCAATACAAGCTCCAACGCCCTTTTTAAAGGAATTGCACCGCCGTGGCAATTAATCTCTATTACATCCTCTTTTGTATATGTATTCGGCGCCTTCATTATGCTTACAAGCGCCTCGTCTATTTTTTCTCCGGTCTTATCATCCTTCATAATACCGTAATGAATGGTGTGTGTTGGCAGATTTTTTAAATTTTTATTTTTCTTAGGCAAGAATATCCTGCTGATGATTGAAATGGCGTCCTTTCCGCTTATGCGGACAATGCCTATACCTCCCTCGCCGATTGGTGTGGAGATGGCACAGATTGTATCTTCATTATTCATATTGAAATTTTATAGGATTTTAAAAGACAAGTCAAATATGCCTGAGAGCCGCAATAGAAAATTGTCATTGCGGGACAGAGCCGAAGCAATCTGACTTGGAAGGCCGCAAGATAAACTATGCCGCTTCTGCAGAAGGAGGCGGCGTCAAATATCTATTGGTAACCACCTGCTGTGCTATGGAGAGGACATTGTTTACAAGCCAGTACAGGACAAGGCCTGATGGAAAGCTCAAAAACATAAAGGTAAAGATTACCGGCATAAGGAGCATCATCTTTGACTGTATAGGGTCGGCTGTAGGAGCAGCCGGCGTCATCCACTGCTGTATGAGCATAGAGATGCCCATTACTACTGGAAAGATATAATATGGATCCATAGCAGACAGGTCCTGTATCCACCAAAAAAACGGCGCATGCCTTAATTCTATTGCATAGGAAAGGACATTATACAAAGCAATAAACACTGGTATCTGGATAACCATGGGGAGACAGCCGCTTACAGGATTGACCTTGTGTGTTTTGTAAAGACCCATCATCTCAATATTTAATTTCTGCTTGTCATCCTTAAACTTCTTCTGAAGCGCTGTAATCTTCGGCTGGAGCTTCTGCATCTCCTTCATTGACTTATAGCTCTTGTGCGTCAGGGGCGCAAAGATTACCTTTATGATTGCTGTTATCAATATTATTGCAATGCCGTAGTTTCCCAATATCTTATAAAGCCATTTCATCAACTGAAACAAAGGCAGGGCTATAAACCAGAACCAGCCCAATGGGATGGTCTCTTCAAGCCCGATTCTAAATGCCTCAAGCCTGCTGTATTCCTTTGGCCCTGCATAAAGCACAAGGGTCTCATTTAGCTTATCAGCCTTTGCAAATTTAATAAGGGTGTTGAATCTTTCCATTTCTTCTTTTCTTACAATAACCTCGTCTATTTTATTTTTAGGGATTATTGAGGCAATAAAATATTTATCCTCGCTCGCAGCCCATGCAATCTTTCCCTGATATTGGACAGCCTCGCCTGCCTTTTTTGGCAAATCCCATTTAACCTTTCCGTCAACAGATGCAACTGCGCCAATATGGCTGCCGTAGCCTGTCTTTGTTTTATCAACTATCCCAAAGTCTGAGCCAATGGAAAAGAGGAGGGGTTTGTCTATCCCTTCTGCTGATAAATCAATATCAATCTTGTAGGTGTCATTATAGAAGGTGAGCCTTTTTTCAACCTTTACACCTTTCGGGTCAGTGTAAGTGAGTGTAAGGGTCTCTTTATTTTTATCTTTATTGAGGTTTATGCTATTTTTGTCTATTGCAAACGTCTTTTCATTAAAGTCTACGCCATCTGTTTCTAATGAGAGCGGATAAATGATGCCATCTACCTGAGGGATTAGCTGGACATGCGACTTTCCATTAGCTGTATATTTCTTAAGCTCCCAAGCCTTGATTACAGCGCCCCTGTTTGTCAGAATAGCCCTGTACAGGTCTGTCTCAATTATAATCTCCTTTTCAGAAGGCAAAGGCGACTGTTTTGCCTTTTTAGCAAGCGCCTTTCCTTCAGCAGAAGCATCCTTTTTAGCCTCTGGAGTCTTTTCTGCAACTACAACGTCTTTTTTCTCAGCCTCCTTTTTTGGCGACAGAGGAAACTGGTAGAAATATGAAAAACCCAATAAGACAAGCACTGACAATACTGTTGCTATGATTAATCTCTTTTCCATTTATTCTCCATAACTACTTTACTGGATCGTATCCACCGGGATGATAAGGATGGCACTTCAACACACGGCGAAGGGCCAAAAGAGAGCCCTTGCCTGCCCCATATTGTTCCAATGCCTCAACAGCATAAGAGGAGCAGCTCGGATAAAAACGGCATGATTGAGGAAGGATTGGTGAAATCACTTTCTTATACAATTTAATTAAATATATAAAAAGAGTTTTCATAAATTGCCTTCATCAAGGAGACCTGCCTTTTTAAACAGGCCTTCTAAGTCCTGCCATACAGCCCTTAAATCCTTTCCCTCTGCTTCTTTTTTTGCAACAACCACAATATCCCTTTCTTTTATTACATTCTGCCAGATGTGTCTTAATATCTCCCTTAAGAGGCGCTTAATCCGGTTCCTCTTAACACTGCCGCCGACCTTCTTTCCAACACTAATACCAACCCGGCTGTATTGGAGGTTATTATTGCAGACAAAAAAGATTAAATATTTGCCATAATAACGGCGCCCATTTTCATAGACCCTTTTATAGTCAAAGGTTCTTTTGATTTGCTCATTCTTGGGAATTGTAAGGGTCACAGCTTCACACTAATTGACATAATAAACAAGCGTCATTGCGAGGAGCAAAGCGACGAAGCAATCCAATTCTTAAGTGTCAGAGCGTCAGAGTGTCAAAGTTTTAATTCTCTGATACTATGATACTTTGACACTTTGATACTTTGCGTAGAGATTGCTTCGCTATCCTACGCTGTTCTGAAGCTACGGAGTAGCGAAAGACAGCTTCGCTCGCAATGACCTATACGCTTAGTTTTTTTCTCCCCTTTGCCCTTCTCCTCTTAATAACCTTCTGTCCGTCCTTTGTTTCCATCCTCTTTAGGAAACCGTGTGTCCTCTTTCTTTTGAGATTGCTCGGCTGTCTGTATGTAATAGACATCTTAAAATTCTCCTTTCTATATCAAAAGCAAACCATATAATAAGCAACAAGTGCTATATGTGTCAAGTTTTTTTTGGTTATTCCGTCTTTTTATGCTAAGATTACCCCATGAAGATTATTGCAACAAATAAAAAGGCGTATCATGATTATCACATAGAAGAGACCTATGAGGCGGGGATGCTGCTCAAAGGCACAGAGGTCAAATCATTAAGAGAGGGCAGGGCAAACCTTAAAGACAGTTTTGCAAGGGTTGAGAATAACGAGATATTTTTATATAACTGCCACATAAGCCCGTATTCACACGGAAATATTGCTAACCACGACCCGTTAAGGACAAGAAAACTCCTCATGCACAAAGGGGAGATACAAAGGCTTATGGGAAAGATGATACTGAAAGGCTATACACTGCTCCCCTTAAAGATTTACTTTAAGAATGAAAAGGCAAAGATGGAGCTTGCCTTAGCTAAAGGAAAGAAGCAGTATGATAAGCGCGAGGACATAAAAAAGCGTGATGCAGCAAGGGAAATGGAAAAGGCATTTAAGGAGAGCAAGAGGCAGTAAAGGAGTTTTT
>JAHFEP010000204.1 GCA_023248415.1 Nitrospirota bacterium | reverse complement strand
TCAGAAGATTAGAATCAGATTAAGGGCATACGATCACAGGCTGTTGGACCAGTCTGTATCTGAAATTGTACAGACTGCAAAAAGGACATCTGCAAAGATTATAGGTCCTGTGCCTCTGCCGACAAAGATAAACAAGGTGACTGTGCTTCGCTCACCCCATGTTGATAAAAAGTCAAGGGAGCAGTTTGAAATAAGGACGCATAAAAGGCTTATTGATATAATTGACCCGACACCACAAACAGTAGATGCCTTAATGAAGCTTGATTTGGCAGCAGGTGTTGATGTGGAGATTAAATTATAGTAGGGGCAATTAATGAATTGGCCTTACATTAAGGAATAGTGCAATGATTAATGGAATTATTGGCGAAAAATTAGGAATGACGCAGATATTTACAGAGGACGGAAGCATTGTGTCTGTGACTGTTGTTGAGGCAGGGCCATGCGCTGTTGTGCAGATAAAAAGGAAAGATAAGGATGGGTATGATGCTATCCAGCTTTCCTTTAGGGAGATAAAAAAGATTCAGAGGGTTAATAAACCTGATATGGGCCATTTTAAGAAGGCAAATCTTCAGCCGGCAAGATATTTAAGAGAGGTTGGCGCTGATATCGGAGATGTTCAGGTCGGCCAGACAATATACGCAGATATATTTAAAAAGGGCGACAAGATTGATGTAACAGGCATCAGTATTGGTAAAGGTTTTGCAGGTGTTATGAAGAGGCACAATTTCAAGGGCGGGCCTGAAACACACGGTTCAATGTTCCACCGTGCGCCTGGTTCAATCGGCAGCAGCTCTTATCCTTCAAGGGTCTGGAAGAATAAAAAGCTTCCCGGACATATGGGAATGGAAAAAAAGACGATTCAAAATCTGGAAATAGTGGATGTAAGGAAAGAGGAAAACTTAATACTTATAAGAGGCGCTGTTCCTGGCTGCAAGGGAAGACTTATAATGTTGAAGAAGGCAAAGAAGGGTTAACTGATTTATTATGGCAGAGATGAATATTTTAAATATGAATAATGAAAAGGTCGGGACTATCCAGCTTGATGATAAGGTTTTTGGCGTACCTGTTAAGAAGACGCTTATACATGAGATAGTAACAATGCAGCTTGCGAATAAAAGGCAGGGGACGGCTGCTACTAAAACTAAGGGTCTTGTAAGAGGCGGCGGCAAGAAGCCGTGGAAGCAGAAGAAAACAGGACGTGCAAGGTCAGGTTCTAACAGATCTCCTCTTTGGGTCGGCGGCGGCACCACCTTTGGTCCAAATCCGAGAGACTATTCATATAAAGAGCCGATTAAAAAAGTCAGGGGCGCATTAAAGAGCGCACTTTCTGCAAAGGCAAACGACGGGGAGATAGTTGTTGTAAAGGACTTGGAAATAAAGGAGCCAAAGACCAAATTAATGGCAGACATTCTGAATAAATTAGGATTAAATGAAGGTGTGCTGATTCTGTCAGATAAGAGGGATAGAAATATTGAACTGGCATCCCGCAACATTCCCAAGGTAAAGGTTCTGCCTGTAAGGGAGCTTAATATCTATGACCTCTTAAAGTACAGAAAGCTCCTGATAACTGAAGGCGGTGTAAAGACAATTAAGGAGGTATTGGCATAATGGCAGATATACATGAACTCCTGCAAAGACCTCTTTATACAGAAAAGGGACTAAATCTTAAAGATAAAGAGAATAAGATTATCTTTAGGGTAAAAAAGAGCGCAAATAAGAGCGAGATAAAAAAGGCGGTAGAAAAGATATTTAAGGTAAAGGTAGCTGGTGTTAACACAATTAATGTGCTGGGTAAAAAGAAGAGGGTCGGCAAATTTTCTGGAAAGACATCAGACTGGAAAAAGGCAATTGTTACCCTGAAAAAGGGAGAGAAATTAGAATTAGGAGAAGGTGCTTAGGAGCAAATTAAGTTATGCCTGTTAAAAGTTATAAACCAACATCACCGGCAGTAAGGTCAAAGACCACAGCAAGCTTTGAGGAGATAACCAAGACAAGGCCTGAAAAGAGCCTTATTGTCTCTCTGCCTTCAAGCGGCGGAAGAAATAATATTGGCAAGATGACCCTCCGCTATCACGGCGGCGGCCATAAAAGGCTTTACAGAATTATTGATTTCAGGAGAGACAAGCTTAATATACCTGCAAAAGTTGCAGCAATAGAGTATGACCCAAACAGGTCTGCAAGGATTGCTTTATTGTATTATATTGACGGAGAGAAGAGATATATACTTATGCCGGACGGCCTTAAGGTTAATGATACAATCATATCCGGTGAAGCTGTAGACATTAAGCCGGGCAATGCCCTGCCTTTAAAAAGCATCCCTGTCGGCACTATTATACATAATGTTGAGTTAAAAAGGGGAAGAGGCGGGCAGCTTGTAAGGAGCGCTGGTTCTGCTGCACAGCTGATGGCAAAAGAGGGTGAATACGCCCATATTAAGTTAGGCTCTGGCGAGGTCAGACTGATTCATTCTGAATGTTTTGCCACTATTGGACAGGTTGGCAATCTTGAGCATGAGAACATATCCATTGGCAAGGCAGGAAGGTCGCGCTGGCTCGGCATAAGGCCTCATGTAAGAGGTGTTGCAAAGAACCCTGTAGATCATCCGCACGGCGGCGGCGAAGGAAAGAGCTCTGGTGGAAGACATCCTGTTTCTCCATGGGGCCAGCCAACAAAGGGATACAAAACAAGGATGAATAAGGCAACAGATAAATATATTATAAAAAAGAAAAAATAATCCTGAAATGAATTCAGGGCAAGTTCTGGAGGAGTAAAGGTGCCAAGGTCAGTTAAAAAAGGACCATA
Source organism: Nitrospirota bacterium (assembly GCA_023248415.1). Classification (GTDB taxonomy): domain Bacteria; phylum Nitrospirota; class CAKKRA01; order 9FT-COMBO-42-15; family 9FT-COMBO-42-15; genus 9FT-COMBO-42-15. Next base: position 2,238 of record JAHFEP010000204.1, on the reverse strand, counting down.
TATAGAACCAAAGCTTTTTAAAAAGATTGAACACATGAATCAGTCAGGCGATAAAAAGGTTGTAAAGACCTGGTCAAGAAGGTCTACAATTGTGCCTGAGATGATAGGCCATACATTTGCAGTCCACAATGGCAAAAAATTTATACCTGTTTATGTAACAGAAAATATGGTTGGACACAAGCTTGGAGAATTTTCTCCAACAAGGACATTTAAAGGGCATGGGGCTGTGCATACAGAGAAATCCACAGCACTGAAATAACCAGATTTAGCGATAGGGGTCATCTGCTGCGTTGTCGCTTCGGCCTCGCATCCTCACATACTAATTTGTATGCTGCGGTGCGAGTCCTCGCTCCGCCTTGCATCTAACCCCTCTGGCTAAATCTGGGAGATAAAAGGAAGGAACTAAAGGAAAGAGATAAAAAAATGGAAGCAAGGGCAGTTTTAAGATTTGTAAGGATTTCGCCGCGAAAGGCAAGGTTGATAATAGACCTTATACGCGGCAAGAATGTGCAGGATGCAATAGCGACATTAACGTATCTGCCGCGTTCTGCTGCAAAGGTTGTTAAGAAGCTTCTTCTTTCTGCTGTTGCAAATGCAGAGCAGAAGAATATGAATGTTGATGAGTTAAAGGTTGCCACAGCCTATGTTAACCAGGGACCGACATTGAAGAGGTTCAGGGCACGGGCAATGGGCAGGGGTAATGTTATAAGAAAAAGGTCAAGCCATATAACATTAGTCCTTTCAGAAGAAGAGAAGAAATAGTTAGGAGGAGAGATTGGGACAGAAGGTTCATCCTATTGGATTTAGGCTCGGTTATATAAAAGACTGGAATTCAAGATGGTTTTCCAAAAAAAACTATGCGCAGCTTCTGCATGAGGACTTGAAGGTAAGAAAGATAGTTAAGGATAAGCTCTTCCATGCTGGTGTGTCAAAGATAGAAATTGAAAGGTCTGCAGACAGGGCAAGAATTAATATTTATACAGCAAGGCCGGGCATAATAATCGGCAGAAAAGGCGCTGAGGTAGATAAACTTAAAAAGGAGATAGAGTCCCTTACAAAAAAGCAGATATATATAAACATTAAAGAGATTAAAAAGTCCGAACTTGATGCACAGCTTGTGGCAGAGAATATTGCAATGCAGATTGAAAAGAGGGTTGCATACAGGAGGGCGATGAAAAAGAGCGTTTTATCAGCTTTAAGATTTGGCGCGCTCGGCATCAAGATTGCATGTGCAGGCAGGCTTGCAGGCTCTGAGATTGCAAGGAGAGAGTGGTACAGAGAGGGAAGGGTCCCGTTGCATACATTAAGGGCGGATATTGATTATGGTTTTTCAGAGGCAAAGACAACTTACGGCAGGATTGGAATAAAGGTCTGGATTTATAAAGGCGATGTGATTTTTGGCGCAGGTGAATCAGAAAAAAGGGTACAGGTAGGAAAGGTTTAGTATGCTTAGTCCTAAAAAGGTAAAATTCAGAAAAATGATGAAGGGCCGCAGGACTGGAAAGGCCTACAGGGGCTCAGATCTTAGCTTTGGCGAGTTTGGTTTGAAGGCAATGGAGCCAGGCTGGATATCCAGCAGACAGATAGAGGCTGCAAGGATTGCAATGACGAGGCATGTAAAAAGGGGCGGCAAGATATGGATTCGGATATTTCCGGATAAGCCTATAACTAAAAAGCCTGCTGAGACCCGTATGGGCAAGGGAAAAGGTTCTCCTGAGTATTGGGTTGCGGTGGTAAAGCCGGGAAGAATTATATACGAGATGGATGGTGTGACAGAGGATATAGCAAAGGCGGCCTTCAGGCTTGCATCTCATAAGCTGCCCATTTCTACCAAATTTGTTGCAAGAGCCGGAGCGATTGGATGAAAGTAAAAGAGATAAGAGACCTGACAATTGAAGAATTAGCAAATAAGGAACAAGAGCTTAGAAAGGAATACTTCAACCTTAAATTTCAGCTTGCAGCTGGAAGGGTTGAGAGTCCTGCGAGATTTACACAGGTGAGAAAAGAGATTGCAAAGATTAAGACTGTTATGAAGGAGAAGGAAACAGGCCCTAAGGCTGGTTGATTAATTTCTTGTTAGTAGAACAGCCGTCCCGCCTGTTACAGGGGATGAAATGGATAAAAAAGAATTTATCGGAGAGGTTGTCAGCAATAAAATGGATAAGACTGTAGTGGTGGTTGTAAAGAGGCTTGTCCAGCATCCAGAATACAAGAAGGTTGTTAAAAGGATTACAAAAT
>JAHFEP010000065.1:9894-13984 GCA_023248415.1 Nitrospirota bacterium | reverse complement strand
ACAGGATAAGGTCTTCACCAAAAATGTTTCCAAATAGACGAATGGATAAAGATAATACCCTTGCAAAATGACCGATGACCTCCAGTATTAGCATTAATATCATTAATGGAAGGGCTGGAAGGGACCTTATAGGTCCAAAAAAGTGCTTTATATAACCCAGACCGTGGCTCTTAATGCCATAATAATGTGTAGCAACAAAAACTATAATTGCACATGCGGCAGTTGTGTTTATATTGCTTGTGGGAGACATAAACCCCGGCACAAGGCCTATAAGATTAGATATTAATATAAAGAATGCAAGCGTCCCGATTAACGGGAGATACTGGCTGCTGTGATGGCCGATAATATCCTCCATAAATTTCAGGATTCCGTCCACGACCATTTCAAAGAAATTCTGCAGACCAGCAGGCAATGGTTTGATGCCTCTGCTCAAGATGAAGACTACCAGTAAAAAGAGCGCCATTATTATCCATGTATATACTACATGGGCTATATACACAGACTTTCCAAGAATAACTATATGTTCGGGTATCCCCAAAATATCTTTGATGAGTAAAGGTGGTTCCTTCATAAGGAGTATAATCCTCTAAAATATAAGTATAAGCATGATTTATAAACACTAAATATTATATTATAGAAAGTTGCCTGTCAAGGATTTTTTAGGATGACCCCTCTGGCTAAATCTGGAGAGTTATCTTTTCAGGTTAAATTTTTATTACATAATACCGCAGCCAGACATATAAAGTACAGATAATAACCGACTCTATCATCAACGGCATACCGTAGAGCATAAATTTCTTGAAGGATATCGGTTTACCCATCTTTTCAGCCATGCCAACCACAATAACATTTGCAGAAGCCCCGATTGCAGTTCCATTTCCGCCAAGGCATGCGCCAAGCGCAAGAGACCACCAGATAGGCAACAGGTCAGGGTGATGCAAGAGCTCTGTGCCTGAAAGATTAGGCCAGAGCTGTTTGGCCATATCAATTATCAATGGATTCATAGTAGCAACATACGGGATATTGTCTATAAATGCTGATGCAAATGCAGAAAACCACATTACAATCATTGATGTGGCAAACATATTCCCTTGTGTTATATTAAGCACCTGAACAGACATCCACTTTATAAGCCCTACCTTTACAACACCGCCTATTATAATAAACAGACCCATAAAAAAGAAGAGTGTTGTCCACTCAGCCTCAGCAAGTATGTGGTGAGGCTCCTTGTTACCGGAGACGAGAAGCAGAAGCCCTGCGCCAAATAGCGCAATAGTAGCAGGTTCCATGTGCAGGAACCCGTGTAATATAAAACCTGTTATTGTAATAGCAAGGACAACAAGGGATTTCTTTAACAGCACAGGGTCCTTAATTGCCTCTCTTTCATTCATTGCCATTATCCTCTGTTTTAATTCTTCCCTTACCTGCAGCCTCTTTCCAAATATCAACTTGATGGTTATTATATATGCAATGAGCACCACTATTATTACAGGTGTTAAGTGATAGATGAATGCCATAAAGTCAAGCTGTGCCTTTGAGGCAATCATGATATTCGGCGGGTCGCCGATAAGTGTAGCTGTGCCGCCGATATTTGATGCAATGGCCTCAGTGATTAGAAACGGCACAACATCAAGCTCAAGCGCCTGACAGATGAGCAGGGTAACGGGGGCTATCAAAAGGACTGTTGTTACATTATCAAGGAATGCAGATACAATAGCTGTTACAACAGAAAATATTGCCATAATCATGAAAGGCTTGCCTTTAGCAATCTTTGCGCTTTTTATGGCAATATACTCAAATACGCCTGTCGGCTTCATTATGTTAATAATTATCATCATGCTTACAAGCAGGAATATAACATTCCAGTCAATCCCCAAGTCCAGTGAATTGAAGGCATCTTCCTGAGTAACAATGCCAAGCACAATCATAACCGCTGCGCCAAATATTCCAACAATTGTTTTATGTATCTTTTCCGATATTATCAGTCCGTATGCCAATATAAAAATTGCAGTTGCAATCCAGAATGACGGACCCATGACAACTGCCTTAGAAGCTGCTGCTATTTCAGAGCTCATTTTCCACCCCCACTATTTTAAAATCACCCTTCCTCCCCTTACTATAAGGTGGCAAAAAGGGATTATTCTCCTAATTCATTGCCTTTGTAATTGCAATAAAGATATCCATTTCATATAGTATTCCCACTACCCTGCCGTCCTTTGCTGTAACAGGCAGCCTCCTGATATTATTTCTTAACATGTGGTCAACACACTCCATCAAAGGCGCATCCTCATTTACGCTTATCACCTTTTGTGTCATCAACTCAGAGACCCTTTTGCCTCCTATCTTCCTTGCCATATCCTCTACCATGCCATCCCATGTAAAATCTCCAAGGTCCATGAGCGACATATATGATGGAAAGACTGCCTTAAGTATATCTCTAATTGTTAAAAAGCCTACCATCTTCCCCTTTTCATCAATAACAGGCAGCCCTCTTACACCAACCCTTGTATCATCCCTCTTTGCGGTCTTAAAAATATTAACCGCCTCCTTCAGGGTATTATCAGGTTTCAGATAATCCTCAAGGGGTATCATTATGTCCTTTGCCTTCATTAGTACCTCCGATTATAGAATCCCATTTAATTTTTTATCTTCCCAGTCTTGGAAGGTGATAGAATTTATCACTTGCACTTAATAGTGTCAAGCATTTTTGTTGATAAATTTACATTGATAAATAATGGTGATAACACTATAATTTAGTATTATGAATATAAAAAAGGCTTTAACCATTGCAGGCTCTGACCCTTGTGCAGGCGCAGGGATTCAGGCAGACCTGCGGACATTTACTCAGCTAAATGTTTATGGCATGACAGTGTTGACTGCTGTTACTGTCCAGAACACAAGAGGGGTTAAGGAAATTATTCCTTTGCCTGCAAGCTCTGTGAGAAAACAGCTAAAGACACTTCTATCTGATATAAAGATAGATGCCTTGAAGACAGGGATGCTCTTGACAAAAGAGAATATCCTGTCAGTGGAGGATGTTGTTAAGAAATATAAGATAAAAAAATTTGTCTCAGACCCAATCATTGAATCAAGCACAGGCGTAGAGCTTTTGAAAAAGGATGCTGTGTTATTATTAAAAAAGAGGCTCTTTCCATTGGCAATGATTATTACGCCTAATATTAATGAGGCAGTGATATTAACTGGAATCAAGATTAAAGATGAAAATGATATCAGGCTTGCAGCAAAAATGCTTTATGAAATGGGCCCAAAATATGTATTAATCAAAGGCGGGCATTTGACAGGTGATGCAAATGATTTTCTGTATGATGGCAAGCATTTTAAAATCTTTAAAGGAAAAAGGGTAAAAGCCGTTAAGCTTCACGGTACAGGCTGTGTCTTTTCTTCTGCGATAACAGCATATCTGGCAAAAGGATTTGTCGTAGAGGAGGCGGTAAGGGAGGCAAAGAGATTTATTAATAATGCAATCAAAAAATCAGCGGCAATTGGGAAGGGGAGAAGGGTGTTATGGCAGCATGGCATTTAAGCGGTGCAGATGGACTCGCAGTAAATTTTTATTTGGTGGCGGTGCAGGGATTCGAACCCCGGACACTGCGGATATGAGCCGCATGCTCTAACCAACTGAGCTACACCGCCGGTAAACTAATTACTCCATTTCAAAATTGACTTTTACCTTGAAGAATTTTACTGCAGGCAGGCTTCTTATCTCTTTTATACCAGTCTTTTCTGAAATCCTTTTTAAAATCTTTTCTACTGCATCCTTAGAAGGCGCAATAAGCGTGAACCATATATTATAGATATTCTCACGCAGATAGTTATGCGTAATACCCGGATATTTATTGATTACTGCTACCATCTCCTCAATCTTTTCTGCCGGCACCTTTGCAGAGACAAGCGTGCTGGTATACCCCAGTTTCCTTGAATCAAAGGATGCGCCAATCCGCCTGATTATGCCCTTCTCCTTCAGCTTCCTGACGCTGTTTATCGCCTCATCTTCAGTTATGCCAAACTCATCTGCAATAGCCTTATACGGCCTTTCTGTAATCGGAAAATCTGTCTGAATCTTATTCAA
>JAHFEP010000065.1:0-9794 GCA_023248415.1 Nitrospirota bacterium | reverse complement strand
CCGTCAATGCTCAGGCTTATCCTTTTTATGCCAACCTCTATCATCTTTTTTGTATTTTCTTTATCCATCAATAAACCGCACGGCGCCATCACCATGCGCAAGCCGAGCTCTGTTCCGTGCTTTGCAACATCAAAGATGTCCTTTCTCATCATAGGCTCGCCGCCTGTGAGTATGATTATGGGATTGCTAAAAGAGGCTACATCATCTAAGAATTTAAGGCACTCCTCAGTTGCAAGCTCATTCGGATACGGTCCGAATCTTGCTGCAGCGCGGCAGTGCACGCAATTTAAGTTGCAGCTTCTTGTAATCTCCCATGCAATGAGCCTCGGCAGATATTTCTTTTCTTTAGTCTCTTTTTCCAACTTATACCTAAATAGAAATAATTAGGCATCCTTTTAAAGGATGCCTTTGATTTTGTATTTTAGCATTAGAAAGCCAAAGCAGTCAATAACTTTTATTGTTAAATTTTAATAATTATGCTATATTTGCCCTGTTAGAAAAGGCTCTATAATCCTGAATTATCTTAATTTGGTTGTTATACTTATCATTGAATAGCCTTTTAACAGAGCAGGCTTTTTAACGAGGTTTATCACAATTTCAGAAAAATAAATAGATAAAGAGGGAGGGCAATAATGAGGGGATTTAAGTGGGTCATTACACTACTCCTTTTATCAGGTGTGCTAATTGGCATCTCCTGCACGCAGAAAAAGGATGAAAAGAAAACAGTTGTTCAGGATAGTGAGCCGAAATACGGAGGCTCTTTAGTAATAGATGTGATATCTGACCCAAAGTCCTTTAATCCAGTAATTGCCAAAGAGACATCAACAACAGCAGTCACAGGATACATCTTTGAAGGCCTTACACAAATGAATCCCTTTACAACAGAGATTGAGCCGCATCTTGCAAAGTCATGGGAGTTCAGCAAGGACGGAAAAACATGGATATTTTATCTAAGGGACGATGTAAAGTGGTCTGATGGCAAGCCATTCACTGCAGATGATGTGGTTTTTACATTTAACCAGCTCTATTACAATAAAACCATACCTGCTGATGCAAGAGACATCCTTACAATAGAAGGGAAGGAGATTAAGGTAGAGAAGGTTGATAACCTTACTGTCCGATTTATCCTGCCAAAACCATTTGCACCCCTTTTATTCTCAATGGGGTTTGATATACTTCCAATGCATGTATTAGAGCCTGTTGTTAAAGCAGGAAAGTTCAATTCACACTGGGGCGTAAATACACCGCCTGAACAGATTGTAGGCACAGGGCCGTTTCTCCTGTCCGAATATGTTCCGAGCCAGAGGGTTATATTAAAAAAGAACCCAGATTACTGGAAGAAGGATAAAAAAATTAACCGGCTTCCATATCTTGACAGCATTGTAATGCTAATTGTCCCTGACCAGAACAGCTCACTTTTAAAATTTCAGGCAGGCGAGACAGACATGTTAAGCATGCGCCGTGAGGATTATGTTGTTTTAAAACCTCAGGAGGCTAAGGGTAATTTTACAATATATAATGCAGGTCCGACATTAAGCACTACCTTTCTGATATTTAATCAGAATCCTAAAAAGATACAAGAGCATAAATGGAAGTGGTTTACAAACCAGAGGTTCAGGCAGGCCATTGCACATGCAATAGATAAGGAGACAATGATAAACAATGTCATGTTCGGTTTTGCATTTTCGCAGGATGCAGCAATGACGCCAACAGCTAAATTCTTTCATAACCCCAATGTAAGGAAGTATGAATACAGCCTTGAAAAGGCAAAGAAGATTTTATTAGAGGCAGGCTTCAATTACAAAAGCGGCATCCTGCATGATAAAGATGGAAATCCTGTGGAATTTACTATCCTTACAAATGCAGAGAATAATGAGCGGGTTAATATCGGCAATATTATAAGGGCAGATTTGCAGAAGCTCGGCATGAAGGTGAATTTACAGCCAATCCAGTTTAATACGCTTGTAACAAGGCTTGATTCAACATCTGACTGGGAGGGAGTGATAATCGGCCTTACAGGCGGTATTGAGCCGCATAACGGGAAGAATGTATGGTACAGCAGCGGCCAGCTCCACATGTGGTATCCAAAACAGCAAAAACCTGCAACAGCATGGGAGGCAGAGATAGACAAACTCTTTGACGAAGGCGCTTCAGAGCTTGATTCAGAGAAAAGAAAAAAGCTCTACTTGAAATGGCAGGAGATTGTTGCAGAGCAGGCGCCTGTGATTTATACTGTAACACCAGCGGCGCTATATTCTGTCCGCAATAATGTCGGCGGCATCAAGCAGACATCTTTGGCAGGGGTGATACCCTATATAGAAGAAATATACAAGAAATGACAAATTATATCCTTCGTCGTCTTTTCCACATGATTCCCCTTCTTCTTGGGGTTACAGTCCTTTCTTTTGCAATAATGAAGCTTGCACCAGGGGACTTTCTTACGCAGATGGCATTAAACCCCCAGATTGCGCCAGAGACCATAGAGCTTATACGCAGGCAGTTCGGCCTTGACCAGCCCTGGTATGTGCAATACTGGAAATGGCTGATTGGAATACTGCAATTTGATTTTGGATATTCATTTACATACAGGGTTCCTGTTTCTGCATTAATCTTAGAAAGGGTAGGAAATACATTAATCCTGTCCATTGGCGCTGCCTTTATATCATGGGCTGCTGCGCTTCCGCTTGGCGTATATTCAGCGCTTTATCAAAACACAAGGTTTGACAGGATAGCCTCATTCTTTTCCTTTACAACAATATCTGTGCCGAGCTTTTTCCTTTCCCTTCTCGGTATATTTATAGCAGCAAAGACTGGGTGGTTTCCTACCGGCGGCGCTGTAAGCGCAAATTATAGTTCACTGGATATGTTTGGAAAATTATTTGACAGGCTTCATCATTTGATTCTGCCTGTGCTTGTGCTCGGATTTATTGGCACAGGTTCGCTTGTAAGGCAGATGAGGAGCAATTTTTTGGAGGTTATGCGCCAGCCATACGCAACAACTGCAAGGGCTAAAGGGCTTCCAGAGCATATTGTTATATGGAAGCATATATTTCCAAATGCAGTAAACCCGCTGATTACACTCCTCGGTTTTGAAATTGCAAGCCTCTTGAGCGGCGCTGCATTAACAGAGATTGTATTTTCATGGCCTGGTTTGGGAAGGCTGATATTAGAGGCAGTGATGAGCTATGATTTGTATCTTGTGATGGGCAGCCTTTTTATGGGCACTATACTGCTTATCATGGGAAACCTGATTTCAGATATACTCCTTGCATTTATGGACCCGAGGATAAAACTTGGTTAGGAGCAGATAAGCGGATGGCACAAAAAAGTAATTTCAGGATTATAATAAATAGATTAAGGCAAAACAAAAGGGCGTGGTTTGCAATGTGGATTATTGTTGCCCTTGCCTTTTTTGCCCTATTAGCAGATTTTATTTCACCGTATCACTACGATGAGCAGAACAGGACAAAGTCCTATCACCCGCCGACTGCCATACATTTTGTAGATGCAGAGGGAAGATTTCATCTGAGGCCGTTTGTTTATAATTACAGCCTTGTAGACCCTGTGTTTAAAAGGTATGAGCCTGATACAAAAAAGATATATCCAATATATTTTTTTGTTAAGGGAGATGGAAGATTGAGGCTCTTTGGAACAGATGAGCCGAGCAGGCTTTTTTTATTAGGTTCTGACCTTCACGGCCGCGACCTTTTTACACGGCTTCTTTATGGAGGGAGGATATCGCTTTCAATAAGCCTGTTAGGCGTTTTTGTCTCATTTATCCTCGGTTTATTAATGGGTGGCATTGCAGGCTATTTTGGTGGTAAAATAGATAATATATTAATGCGCCTTGGCGAAGTAATAATGGCAGTGCCGGGCATATATCTTCTTTTAGCTTTAAGGGCAATATTTCCAGTCACCCTTTCCTCTGCCCAGGTCTATCTCCTCATTATCCTGATAATGAGTTTCATTGGCTGGGCAGGCCTTGCAAGGGTGATAAGGGGTATGGTATTATCAATAAAAGAGTATGACTTTGTAACTGCTGCAAAGGCTATTGGCAGCGGGCATATGAGGGTTATTGTTAGACATATATTGCCGAATACGTTATCCTATACAATTATTGCAATGACCCTGTCTGTTCCAGGATATATAATTGGCGAGGCTGCATTGAGCTTTTTAAGCCTTGGCATTCAGGAGCCGTATCCATCGTGGGGCAATATGTTGTCTGCTGCGCAGAGCATCCGTGTCCTGACAAATGCGCCGTGGATATTGATACCAGGGATTTTTATTTCTATAACCATTATATGCTTTAACCTTCTTGGCGACGGCCTTAGGGATGCCTTTGACCCAAAGGCAACAGGAGGGGTAGAGATAAAGTAGGGGCGAGAAGGTTAGGGTAAAGGGGAACAATAAATCTACTATGTTTAAACTTAACAAAAAAAATATAATCGGCGGAATTGGCGTTATCCTTATTCTTCTGATAATAGGCGCATACTTCCTTTTTGCCGGCAAGAACAGCGGTTATAGTTACAAGACTGTAAAGGCCACAAAGGGCAATGTAACAAAAGAGGTGATGGCAACAGGGACAATCAATCCTGTTGTCTCTGTTCTTGTCGGCACATCTGTTTCTGGCACAATCAAAAATATCTATGCAGATTTTAATTCTGCTGTAAAGGCAGGACAGGTCATCGCCCAAATTGACCCTGAGACCTTTAAGGCACAGGTCCTTCAGGCAGATGCAAATCTTTCAAGCGCAAAGGCATCTTTGCTTAAGGCAGAGATTGCATTGAAGGATGCAGAAAGAACACTAAAGAGGACAAAGCAGCTTTCTGAAGATGACCTTGTTGCTGCTACTGAGATGGATACTGCACAGAGCAGTTTTGATTCAGCAAAGGTATCTTATAGCGCTACAGAGGCATTAGTAAAACAGGCAGAGGCAGCGCTTGAGCTGTCAAAGGTGAATTTCAACAATACTACAATTAAGTCGCCGATTAACGGTATAGTTATTACAAGGAATATAGAGGCAGGCCAGACCGTTGCAGCAAGCATGTCCACTCCGACACTGTTTGTAATAGGCGACCTGAGCAGGATGCAGGTGGATACATACATAAGCGAGGCAGATATAGGAAGCATAAAGGTTGGCGATAAGGCAGGCTTTACAGTGGATGCCTTTCCAAAGAAGACCTTTGAAGGAGAGGTTGCAAAGATATACTATTCGCCAACTAATCAGCAGAATGTAATTACATATAATACTATTATAAGGGTAGATAATCCCGAATGGCTTTTAAGACCCGGCATGACAGCAAATGTTACGGTTGTTGTGGACAGCCGAAAGGATGCCCTGATAATTCCAAATGCAGCATTCAGGGTAAATATAAAGGAGAACAGCCCTGATAAAAAGGAGAAAGGAAAAAGGATTTGGGTGTTAGAAAATGGAAAGCCGGCAGCCCGTATGATTGAGGCAGGTATATCAGATGGCAGAATGACAGAGGTTGTTTCAGGATTAAAGGAGGGCGAGGAGATATTAATCTCTGAGGCAGGAGAAAAAAAGAACTCCAGCCAGCCATTCACAGGTCCGAGGCCGCATATATAATAAGATATGAATATTAAGATAAACATAGATACTGCTATCAGTTCCCTGCGTGTAAATAAGCTCCGTGCCGGGCTTACTATGCTCGGTGTTATAATCGGCGTGGCAGCAGTTATAACAATGGTTGCAATCGGCCAGGGTGCAAGGGACAGGCTGTCAAAACAGATAGAGAGCATGGGGAGCAACCTCTTTCTCATACTTCCCGGTGCATCAACAACAGGAGGATTAAGGGGCGGCGCAGGCAGTGTGACAACATTAATTATGGATGATGCTGATGCAATCAAGAAGGAGGCTTCTGCTGTTGTAAATGTTGCGCCTATGGTAAGGGGGCCTGCGCAGGTTATTGCCGGCAATCAGAACTGGAGCACTATTATAATAGGTATAACACCCGCATTTCTTGAGGTAAGGGAATGGGGTGTGGCAAGAGGAGAGACATTTTCAGATACAGAGGTAAGGGGCAGCGCCAAGGTTGCATTAGCAGGCAAGACCGTTGTTGAAAACCTGTTTGGCGGTGAAGACCCTATCGGCCAGATTATAAGGATAAAAAAGGTCCCTTTTACTGTAATAGGCATACTTGCAGAAAAGGGACAGAGCAGCATAGGGCAGGATCAGGATGATGTAATAATTGTGCCAATAACAACAGCACAAAAAAAGGTTTTTGGAATTACGCATATCACAGGGGTTATGGCAAAGGCAGCAGGCCCTGCTAATGTAAAGAATGCTATAAGTCAGACAACAGACCTGCTTCGGCAGAGGCACCGCATAATGCCAAAGCAGGATAATGACTTTACAATCAGAAATCTTACAGAGATGTTTTCATTGCAAGAAGCATCCTCAAAGACAATGACTGTCTTATTAGCAAGCATTGCCTCTATTGCATTAGTAGTCGGCGGAATCGGTATAATGAATATAATGCTTGTCTCTGTAACTGAAAGGACAAGGGAGATAGGAATACGCAGGGCACTGGGCGCAAAAAGGACTGATATACAGCTTCAATTTATAACAGAGGCAATTGTGCTCAGCCTTGTAGGCGGAATAATCGGTATAATTATTGGAAGCGGTGTTGCTTTGTCTATTCCATATTTTGGGGAATGGGAGACGCGCATTTCATCTTTAGCAATTATAGCAGCCTTTGGTTTCTCCGCTGCTATAGGCATATTCTTCGGACTATATCCTGCAAACAAGGCGTCCAAGATTCATCCTATTGAGGCGCTGAGGTCTGAATAGTTTTTAGGTTAGGATTTGACAGGGATTATTTTTTATTATATTATTTGAAGCAAATAGGATGGCCTATGAAAAAGATAAGTAGACTGATGTTTGTTTTATTATTTATTGCCCTCATAGCAGGTATTGTTCCAACTGCCTTTGGTGGTGATAAAAAGGATGAGGGCATTTACAGAAGGACTGCGGATTCCTTCTGGTCGCTTACATATAAGGCAGGCGGTTTCTTTAAAGAGGGCTATAAAAGCATCGCAGGTTATTTCAAGGCAGAATCGCCAAAGATAAAAGAGCACGGCAAGGAAATAAAAGAGGAGATTAAGAAGACAAACGAGAATCTCGGCAAGGCATTTAAGGAGGCTGGCAAAGAGATTAAGGAAAAGAATGAGAAGGTAGTCAAAGAACTAAAGAAGAAAGACTAATAAGGAGGATGAGATGCAGGTTATACTACTTGAGGATATCGAAAGGGTTGGTAAGAGGGGTGGGATTATCAATGTGTCAGACGGATATGCAAGGAATTTTTTGCTTCCTAAAAAAAAGGCAGTAGAGGCAACACCGGTAAATAAGAAAAGATTACAAGAAGAATTGAAACATGCAGAGGAGCGGCATAAAAAGGAGAAGGAAGAATTAGAGGCCTTTGCCGTGAAGATAAATAATGCCTCTGTTACAATAGCGCAAAAGGTCGGCGAGGGGGACAGGCTCTTTGGTTCAGTAACAGCAATGGACATTGTGGATGCATTGGCAAAAGAGGGCATCCATATAGATAAAAAGAAGATTCATATTGAAAATCCAATCAAGGAATTGGGCGCCTTTACGGTTCCAATCAAACTTCACCCGGAGATAACTGCAAATCTTAAGGTTTTGGTTGTGAAGGCATAACCGAATATATATGCCAACAGCAGTTCTTGAAGATAAAGAAATACTAACAGAAGAGATCCTTAAGTTGAAGAAAGAGAAAAATGCCCTGATTCTTGCCCACAATTACCAACGCGCTGAGATACAGGATCTTGCAGATATAGTCGGAGATTCCCTTGAGCTTTCAAGGGCAGCAGCAAAGACCAACAATCCGATAATAGTTTTTTGCGGCGTTCACTTTATGGCAGAGTCCGCATCTATTCTTTCGCCTGATAAGACAGTCCTCCTTCCAGAGATTACAGCAGGCTGTCCAATGGCAGACATGATTACAGTTAACGGCCCAAGAAAAACTGATAGAAAAGAGTACCGTGATTTATTGGGAATCGTCTTTGAATTTTCAGATGCCTTTACATTAAGAGATTTAAAGGCGGAACATTTAGGAGCGCCTGTTGTATGCTATGTAAATACCTCTGCTGCAGTTAAGGCAGAGAGTGATATATGCTGCACCTCTTCAAATGCCTTAAAGGTTGTTGAATCTTTAAAAGAGGATACAGTAATAATGATACCTGACAGGAATCTTTCTGCCTATGTTGCAAAGAGGACAAAGAAGAAGGTTGTCTCATGGGACGGCTTCTGCCATGTTCATCAGAGGATTTCTATAGACGATATTAACAGGTTAAGAGCAGAGCATCCGGATGCGGTGTTCATTGCCCATCCTGAATGTCCATTAGAGATTCAGGATATGGCAGACCACATTGCAAGCACCTCCGGCATCTTAAGGCTTGCTAAGGAAATAAGTAAAAAGGAGTTTATCATTGGCACAGAAGAGGGCATAGGCCATCGCCTGAAAAAGGAGAATCCTGGCAAAGAGTTTTATTTTGCATACGAACACATGGTCTGTCCGAACATGAAAAGGACAACCTTACGGAGTCTGAGAAACGCACTTCGTGATATGCAGTATGTAATCAAGGTGCCGGAGAATATAAGGGTAAAGGCAAAAAGGGCATTAGACAGGATGTTAGAGGTGTAGTGTTATATGTCTTTTCCAGTTTTTGCCCGGCTCCTTAAAATCGCTCCTGTAATGCGCGCCAACGCTTCCTTCTCTCAATAAGGCTGCTGTTGCTATCAGCCCTGCAACTGTTACCATATTTTTTACTTCAAGCTCCCTTCTGATTTTAAAAAAGGAGGTTTCAACCTTTTTCCACCCTCTCAATTTTCTTAATGCCTCATTAAGGGATTTTTTGCAGCGCACAATTCCCACCCTTGACCACATCATCTTTCTTAAGGAGCTTCTGATTTTGTCTAAATCAAGCTCGCCTTTTTTACTGCTGCGGCCTCGTGGTGTAACATATCTTTTAACAAAGGAATTAATATCCTTAACACCCTTTTTATATCTGACCGCTGCAGAGCCAGCCCTTGCGCCAAATACGAGCCCTTCTAATAAAGAATTGCTTGCAAGACGGTTAGCGCCATGCACGCCAGTGCATGCCACCTCTCCTGCTGCAAACAGGCCATTTATGCTTGTTGCGCTGTTTATATCTGTCTTTACACCGCCCATGATGTAATGGGCTGCAGGGCTGACAGGAATCATATCCTCTGTTATATCTATGTCGTAGAGAAGGCATGTTTTATAGATTTTTGGGAACCTTTCTCTGACAAATTTCCTATCTATATGCGTCATATCAAGATAAACAAAATTGCTCTTTGTAGCGCGCATTTCTGATAATATTGCCCTGCTTACAATATCCCTTGGCGCAAGCTCTGCATCAGGATGGTATTTATACATAAAGCGTTCACCCTTTAAATTTTTTAGCACGCCGCCTTCGCCGCGCATTGCCTCTGATAAAAGAAACTGCGGCGCAGCAGGAAGGTAGAGGGCTGTTGGATGAAACTGCACAAACTCCATATCTGTTAGCATAGCGCCTGCGCGATAGGCAATGGCCGTGCCGTCGCCAGTTGCAACTGCAGGGTTTGTTGTCCTTGAATATATCTGGCCGCATCCGCCTGTTGATAAAACAACTGCCTTTGCAAAAATCGGGAATATCCCGCCGCTTGCAGATAAAAGTAACGCCCCTCGGCAGATATTATCTTTAACAATCAAATCAACAGTAAAACAAAAGGGGAGCTTTGAGAT
>JAHFEP010000064.1:11241-14001 GCA_023248415.1 Nitrospirota bacterium | reverse complement strand
ATTGCTATTTTTGAATGTACAGGAAAGCTATCTAAGGCTTCAGCGCCAAGTTTTGTGCATAATTCCAAAAAAAGATTATCTGTCTTTTCAGTTTTATTTTTGCCAGCAGCAGTAGCGTCAAAGACATAAACACCTATTCTAATTCTGGGGTAAAGATATTTAATGATTGATAAATAAACTACTACCCTACGAAAGTCAATAACACTTAAAACCAAATCATACTCTTTCATAATTACAAAAAAATAATTTTACTTTGATGCTATGGCCATTAAGCTCCGTCCCATCCCCATATCCTCTATCCATTTTATTAATTGGCCGTGTTTTTCAGGATTTTCAAAATAGGAGCGAATTTTCTCAGGTAAATATTTGAAATCCGCTGCTCCCTCATAGGGGGGATAATATTGAATATAGCGACAAAGGATATGCGTAACTGCCTGATAAGTTCCAATGTGTCTGACCTTAAAACCCGATAATTTCAATATCTTACTTAAGGTTTCAGCGGTAAAAAAAATAAGATGATTGCGACCATCAAAACTGGTAGACCTTTCGTGCAGCAACATATTGTGGAGGCTATGGAGATTAGGCACCTGCACAAGGGCTAAACCATCATATGTGAGGAGATCCCTTATTTTGGCAAGGGTATCTATCGGTTTATTTAAATGTTCAAGCACGCCTGTGAGGGTAATAACAGGCAAGGAGTTCTTCTCAAAACCAAAGCCCTCTATCTTGCCCAATTGGACATTAAGCCCGCGTTTATTTTTGGCAAACTCAATTGCTTTTTGTGCCAGGTCAAATCCCAGGCCATCCCACCCTCTGCGTGCCGCCACTACCAGCAAATCACCAATACTGCATCCTACATCCACAAGTCTGCGGTATTCGGTAAACTTTTCAAGCAGCACAAAGTAGCGTTCATAAAGCTCATAGCGCGTCTTACTTTCAGCACTGCTCATCAGCACATCCAGCCAGAGGTCATTGGCCTTTGAACTACCATACAATGCATGAAGTCTCATTTCATTAACCTGTGGGTTTGCATAGACAAGACCGCAAACCTCGCAGCGAACATGAGGGTAGCCTTTAACAACAAATAATTCTTTATAACGTTTTGACTCCCCGCATAGAAGGCATGGAACATACTCAGCAACATCCATGCTAACCCTGCCTGTTTTGGGGTCAATCAATTCAGCCAGTTCCTGCTCTAACTGCTGACGATATATATCACGATTGGTTGTTTTCGTAAAATTTATATCCATCTCAAATTCTAACAGAACCGCTTAAAAGGTCACCCCTTTAAACATTTATAACAAAGGCTTTCAGGGTCAAGGCTGCTGGATAAATGAAGTCGGCGATGTTCCTGCATCTCAGGTCCATTCCAACAGTTCATAAGTCCTCGTTTCAAGATATTTCCAACAACCATACTACCATCAAAATCAACACAACAGAGGGTGAGATTGCCTGCATAATCTACATGCATGCCATTCCACAACAGTCCACATGGTTTTATTCCATTACGCAGATCACTTTCTTTTGTAGACAGTTTTCGGATAGTATGCGGCATGTTTCCGCCCTGTGTGCGAACATCAGTCCATTTAATGGCATCAACATATAAATTTAGAGTTTTTTCTAAAGTTTCCTTATCTTTAAGAGTATGTTTTGTAAGCACGCAACTAATGCTAAGCAGGGAAGGGCTATTCAACTCTTTACGGATGCGGTCGTATTCTCTGATATTGGCAACTACCAGCTCAAATTCATCACGACCATGTATCTTCCTGTAGGTTTCCCGTGTGCCAGCATTAATAGATATCCTCAGGCTGTCCAACCCCGCCTTTAACAAATTTTTAGAAATCCCAGGTGTAAGAAGAACGCCATTTGAGGAAAGGTAGCTATATGAAAAACCAATTTCCTTTGCAATTTTTACAAAATCAACTATCTCAGGATGCAGCAAGGACTCGCCGGTCGTATATAGGGCGGCTTCTTTTACTCCTATGCTAAATGCCTCCTTTGCGATACTTGTAAAAACCTCGTGGCCCATAACCCCCACCTCGCGTTTCATCCTGCGGTTGGCACAAAAGATACAACGGTGATTGCAAGCGTTTGTCAATTCAAACATAATCCTATGTGGAGGTGGCGCTGTTATACCCCATTCATCTGAAAGTGCATCTTTACAGCTATAGTAAAGTTTTTCTTTATACCTCTCTCTATCCATTATTATAACACCTTCATTCTATATTACTTTCCAGCCTCTTTTTATAAAGAAATGAACAAAACTCAAATTGTATCTCTGTGTCTACATCAAGTGCCTCCTGAGAAGGTATCTCTATCAGATAGGGGTCGTTTGGAGTCAGTGTCCAAAGGATCCCCTTTCTCTCCCTAAAATTGTCCCGATTTATGATGTAGAAAGAATGGGATACCCTGTAATGAACCTGCCCGTTACTGGTATTCTGCAATGCAGAAGGGTCTTTATGAGTCAGTGCAACGCCATCGTGGGTAAAAATCCATTCTCTAGTAGGAACTACAGAAATATAAGAATGGTAGTTTGTTTCCTGAAAAATGTCATAAGCCTTTTTAATTGTATCTATAGATAAAAAAGCGGCGCAGGCATTAATCACAAAAAGATATTCTGTCGGAACCCGCAGGTAGTGATCAAAGGTTATCATAGCAGGATGAGGACCCTTTGCAACAGCTTCGAAATTACGTTCCAGTATCTCTATATTTTTATATTTCTTAGCATATTCTGCTAATTCCTTTTCTCCAACTGCGAAA
>JAHFEP010000064.1:2790-11231 GCA_023248415.1 Nitrospirota bacterium | reverse complement strand
CGATGTTCAAAGAAATCGAGTTTATCCAGTTTCTGTAAGGCAATTTCAATAAGAGTGGTTTTTGCGAAAGGCCGCACCATCTTAAGTGGAATTCGTGAAGAGTCCAGTCGTGCATTAATAATAACTGATATGGGTTTCAATTTCTCTCCTTTCTTACTTATTTGATTATCATCTTTTATAGTTCTACCAATCCACATTTAAGAAAGCAATCAGCCAATTTTAAATCCTCCGGCCCATCAACATCCATGGCATAGATACGAGGGATAATGTAAGGAAGAGAACAGTCGCCAAAGAGGTCTCTTTTCTTCAGCAACGAATCGCTCCGTAGAACCCTTACATTACCATGAACATATAACTTGGGTTTTAACTGCTTGTTATAATAAATATCCCTCTCCTTCGCAAATTGGAATTTAACAAAATTGTTATTCAGATATCTCTGATTGTAAGCGTGGTTATTAGGAGAAATAGGCGTAATCGTTTGAGCAGAATCCGTTTCCGGATGTGCCCTTAATAGTTCAACACATTTGTCAATATGTTCAGGGAGAACAAATGGAGATGTTGGTTCCAACAGAACTATAATATTTGCTACAGCACCCTCTTCCTTGATTAATGTTTCTAAAAAGTAAACAATCACATCCAATGTTGGGATATCGTCTTGAGCTAACTCATATGGCCTTTTCTGAACCTCAACACCATTTTTAGCACAAAATTTAGCAATTACTTCATTTTCAGTTGAACAAATAATGCGTGAAATAAAATGGCTTGCTTTCCCGGCTTTGATAACATAGTCTATCAGCGGCCTGCCGTTTAATTCAGCTAAATTTTTTAATGGAATTGACTTGGAGCTCCCCCTTGCGGGGATTAACGCCCAGACTTCATCTTTAATTTTTATAGTATTACCCTTCATCTCTATCCCTAACTCTGTCTTTTATCAGATTCCCTATTCAACACATTAATTATTAATTTAATAGTATATTCTTCAGTCATTTTCCATGCATCAATAGTAGATCCGCCAATGTGAGGTGTTAAAATTAAGTTATTATGCTCTTGTGCGTATTTCCAAGCAAGATGGTCTTTAATATTATCTTTCAATCCATCTTTATATTCACCATCCAACACATCCAATGCAGCCCCCGCTAATATTCCATCCTTTAAACATTTCAAGAGTGCGTCGTGATCAATAAGTTCTCCTCTGGAGGTATTAATTAGATATGCTCCTTTCTTAAAATGGGTAAGTATTTTTTTATTAAAAAGATTTTCTGTTTCAGGTTCATGGGGTATATGAATTGTAACAATATCACTCATCCTGACCAGCTCAAGCAGGAAATTTACACGCTCTATACATGGTTCATAGTCGGAAACATAGGGGTCATAATATCTCACCGTCATTCCAAAACACAAGCCATAAGATGCTACCATCTTACCAAGTCTACCATATCCAACTACACCAAGTGACATCCTTGATAACATAGATTTCCCTCCAAAAGGCCGCCGGTTCCATTTACCATCTAAGACAGACTGATAAGCTGGAAACATGTTTCGAGAAATTGCGACAATTAATCCCCATGTCAATTCAGCTGTGGACGTTATGGTCTTCAAAAATTCATCGTGTCCTTTCAAGGTAATCACCTGAATGCTCTTTTGAGCAGCATACTTAACATCAATATGGGGATATCCGGTTGTATTGGAAGCAATTACCTTTAACTTCGGAGATTGGTCAATCTTGTCTTTTCCGCAATAATAACTGAGCGGCGCAAAAATAACATCAGCTTGGTTCAATATCTGTGGCTTATCGTGCGCAGGGGTCGGTAATGTAATTACATCAAAGTTTTCATTCAATAGTTTTAAATTCTCGGGTTGATAATTAAGCATTTCATAATAGATTATTTTGTTCTTTTTCATATTTACCAAACTAATATCCTCTTAATAACTTATCCTTTTCTGGAGTTTAAATTCAAAATATTTGAGGGTTTCTGCAATCTTCTGCCCCGCCTTTCCATCTCCATAAATATAATCTGGTTCATATTTACCATGTTCAATCTGTTTACGGATTCCCTTCTCTATTTCTATACAATCATAGCCTACGTCTATCACATTCTTCCCCCGCTCCCGTCCAGACTGTCTCGAACCGATATTAACAGTCGGAATCCCTATAAAAGCAGCCTCCCGGATACCACTGCTTGAATTTCCTACGATACAAGCTGCATTCCTCAGGAGTGGAGCATAGTATTCAATTGGCAGACTTTTAAAGAAATGAACATGTTGCGGCCTCTTAGTCTCCCGAAATACACGAAGGCCCTTTGAAATACCATCTGAGCCAGCATCCATATTAGGCCAAATCCAGATAGTTCCCATACTTAAAGAATCAATGGCCATGATAGTTTCATTAACATGCTGTAAGCTTTGTTCATATTCAGTTGTCACTGGGTGTTGTATTACCACAAGATAAGGTTTCGTTAAGTCTACAGTAATACCTACCCCACTCTTTTCCTCTAATTCCATTATAGGTTTAAGGTTTGTTAAATCCATACTTGCAATTATGTCAAGGCTTGTACAGCCAACAGGAAAAATTGTTTTAGGATCTTCTCCTAATCTCTCTATACGTTCGGCTGCCTTTTTAGTAGCAGGAAAATGCAGATGAGAAAGTTTAGTAATAGCGTGCCGCACACTTTCATCAATGGAGCCTGAAACCTCACCCCCTTCTATATGAGCCAAAGAAATATTCATATAACTCGCAGCCATAGCAATAGACAAACATTCAAAACGGTCAGCAATAACCATTACCACATCTGGCTGAAGGTTCTCAAAGGCTGTGCTGAACTCAGTAACAGCTAAACCTGCAGATTTTGCCATGGTTATAGGGTTCTCACCCTCAACCAAAAAATGGATGACACGGTCTATTTTCAAATCACTGCTGTTTATAGACCTTATAATATTCCCGTATTTTGGGAGAACTGCACCGCCTCCCACAATAAGCTGAAGTTCAAGCTCCGGCTGTGCAGAAATAGCATGGATTACTGATTTCATTTTGGCATAGTTGCCGCGCGTAGTAATTATGACGCATACTTTACGTTTTTTCACTTTAAATGCTCCCATTTAATTAGTGTATCCTTTTTGATCTTCCTATTTGCCTTTTTCCCGATAACCTTATCTATATCGGCTGGCATTATACCAAATCCAGGACGTTTTGCATTAAGTTTTTTTAAGTCTATCGTTTCTCCTTCCATAATATCTTCTGTTGCTACAAGGCTCTTACGTGCCCAATTTATACTTAATCTTTCAGATTCTGAAGGAACTTTTATGCCAGAACCCAACCCGGCCTCTATATCCCTTATCTGCTGTACCATAATTGAAAAATCTTCGGGCCCACACGAAACCTTCCAGTCCTGTGCATCAGGCACATTAAAATCCAGCGATATATGTTTTTCAATAATGTAAGCACCTCGTGCTACTGCCGCAAGCGGGAAATGAAAACCCTGCGTGTGGTCTGAATAACCAACAATAACGCCATAAGTCTCCCTGATGGTATCCATAGCTCGGAGATTTACCTCTGATGGTAAAGCAGGATAACTGGTTACACAATGTAACACAGCGACATCTGGACTTCCAGTTTTTTCAAAAATCTTAAGCGCATCGCCTATATCCTCTAAATTATACATCCCTGTTGAGAGAATTACAGGTTTTTTTCTTGCTGCAATCTTTTCTATAAAGACCCAGTTAGCCACCTCGCCTGAGCCTATTTTATATGCAGGTACATTAAGGGTATCAAGAAATTTCAGGCTTGACTCATCATGGGCGGTGCAAAGAAAGGTGATGTTTTTTTTGCTACAATATGTTTGAATATCTTTGAATGCCTCATATGGAAGCTCCTTAGGCCGCAGGCGATTTTTCCATTCAGCAGATTCAGATGAAATCAACTCATCTGTTTTGAATATTTGAAATTTTACAGCATCAGCGCCTGCTTCTTTTGCAAGATCAACCAATCTCTTGGCCTTCTCTATAGAGCCAAAGTGTGCAACACCTGCCTCTGCAATGATAAAGACTGGACAATTCAAACCAATCTCACGGCCGCCAAAAGAAAATTTGCGATTAAATGTAAAGTTATTCATTTTGTCTTTTTAGATGTCTGTTTAAAGCTGAAAGATAAATTCTCCAATCTCTCCTCCGGCATAACCTGCATTGTATGAACATTCTTTCATCCAGAGAGCTTTCCTGCCAGCAGCATCTAATTCTCTATTTTTAAGATAAGCATTTACACCATCAACCAACTCATCTATGTTATATGCAGTAAGTATATTGCTTGTTTCAAGAATCCGCCTTATGTGCGGGCTTTGAATAACCTGCAAATCCTTTTTATCTAAATACATATTATGCGCATAAAATGCCACATTGATTATCGGTAGATTGAATATACTTGCCTCAAGCATCATTGTTGAAAAATAGCTTAACATTATATCAGCATTGCTTAAAATTGCACTTATTTTAAACATTTCATTGCTTGGCATATCCATAGGCAATCTTTTAGATAAAATCTCTGGTATATCATAATAAAGATGTTTATATTTCTCTTTCAGCGCCATGTGTCTATATGTATCCTCTTTAAAGCGAAAATTCCCGTCTTTAACCCTAAAATTCAATGGGTGTAGCCTGACTAAAAGCTGACAGGGATAGACAAAACGGTCTTCCCCTATTGCCTTTGCAATTGATTCTACAATATCTGGGTTCCATGGATATTTATTGGGTGACTTGGGGGCAAAAAAAATTATTTTCCTGTCAGGATTAAGTTCAAAATAGGAATACAATTTATCTTTCGCCCAGAAATTTTCTTTTCTATAATGATAATCAAAATAGGCAATACCGCCAACAAATATCTTATCTGGTCTGACATCTAAATATCCAATCAACTCTTCTTTCATTGTTTCTGACCAGGCAATGACATGGTCTACTATAGCGCCCGGCATTCCCTTACTGCTCGTATTGTCCCAGCTCAGAATGACACTAATAATCTTCGCACCGTGGGCTTTAGCCTCCCGCATCAAATAATGGTCAAAACCAAAATAACCAATGCTTGTGATAAGGAATTTGTCTGGTTGATATTTTTTAAAAAGATGCGCATGAATTGTTGGGGTAAAAAACCTGCTTTCAAGTTTTATTTCTAATTGTCTTAGCATTTTTGATTTTCTAAGGATAAAAACGCAAAGATCAAAGAAAGAATTATATATTTTCCGTTTTAAAGTGCCTTTCTTCCTTATATTTTTATGAATATTGTATCTCATATTAACTGTATGCAAATCCATATTGCCATTCATAACAAACCATCGTACCTGATGAAGGAATGTTTGGACTTTGCCCCTGCTATATTCTTTATATGCCTTTAAGTTAATCGGCTCTATAAAAACATTATCATCTTTAAATTCCTTAACAAAATATTCTTCATCTGCATTAGGGGTGAGTATAACAATTCTGGCCCCTGAGTTTTTTAAAACCTTAAAAATATCTGTCCGCAGCAAATACCTTGATGCAAAACCCTGCTCAACTGCTATGAATAGTGTCTGTTTTTGTTTACTCATGATCTTGTTAGAACCCCATGTGAAGATTTAGCTCTTTTTTTGAAAATACTCGTATGCAGTGCGAAAAGGATTCCGATGAGATTTTTGTTTTTATATCGTTCTTCGTACAAGGGCCAACAAAACCCAAGCCCCACTTTGGATCGTATTTGACCTTATCAACACCGAAAACCTTCTGCAGTACATAGCATGTGCCCATTCTCTTGTCGACAATCCCAAAAACCGGTTTGTCGGATTTCATAACAACATTTATATAATCAAAATCAAATGACCTCGTACCATCTGAAGGGGCTATGGTTCCTGGGCCATCAATAAATACAAAATCATACTTTCTATCAGGAATATTTTTATAACCAACTCCACGAAATATTGAATAACAATATTCTGTCTTTTCACTGTAGACTAAATCAACATATTGCTGTAAATACCCAGGCATTAATTTAACAGCAAGTTTATACCATTCTTGTTTATCTTCCATGGAAGTTATACGGCCTTTTTTATTTCTTGTTTCTTGTTTCTCATTTTCCATCAATGCATACGCCATAACAATTGTTGTTATACCTGTACCACATTCTAGGATTTCATGGGGTTTATATAACCTTATGTAATTATAAAGAACCCAATAATCCGAGTAGCTACTGCCTGTTGATTGAGACAATCGTATATATTCTGTAAGGGTACTCCATAATCCTTCGTTGTTCCTGAGTCTGACTAGAGATTTCCAGTTATGAAAGCGCGCTATCAATTTAATAATTCGATGTCGCAATCTGGAAAAGTATTTTAGAAGAAGTGTCATGCTGCTACCTCCTATTCTGAGGCTTTAACATTTTATTCTATTTAATATATACTCAGACAGTCTCTCAATCTGCTTCTGATACTGGTCATCTATCTTTTCTATACCTCCGCTGGGCCTGTATACGCCTTTCTTGCCAAGTAAAATAGAGTAAAAATCGACCGATACCGAACTATCTATTACTGCAGCTAAATAAGCCATTAGTGCAGCCTCGTCATGATTATGATTTTTTAGAAGGTCTTTTATTTCCCATGAAAGATTGTCCATATTTTGAATATAACGGATCATAGTATCCGGAAGAAAACTGAATGGTGCATGTCCAATGATGATTACTGGCTTCTTCATTATGAGCGCCTCAAATCCTATAGAGCCGCCAATAATAGTTACCATGCGGACATTCTGAATAAGCTCACGACTTGTTATCTCAGGCGGAGCCAGGACAACATTAGGGATTGCGAGAAGTTTTTTGTAGTATGATAGCGGGCGGTATCCTATAGCAGCAGGGTGCTCCTTCACAACGAGTTTCATCCCTACAGGGAGGCTGCGGGCATAATTGCGGACAACCTCTATCTGGTTCAGATAAGGCCTGCCATATACAAGTAGCGTCACTTCCGGTTCCTTGTGGAGTGGATAAAAGGCGTAATCTATTAACCTTAGCTTATCGGCGCTGATATAATGCCGCCTTAAAAAAAAATCAGCGTATCTGATACGCGCCGGCCTTTTAATATTCTTCAGCCATATCTTATAAAAGACCCCGCGGTAGTGGTTGTCATGGCGATATTTACCGAAGTTATATTCATAGTATTCCTTTAACAGACCGCCAAGATTAACAGCAGCTGACACCATTCCTTTGATAATCCCTTTCCAGCCCATGCCGTGAGGGTTGGTGGCTGGTACGACACCTTCATACATAGCGTTGGTTCTTCGCGCCTCTGAAAGATATGAGGACACCTCCTGCTGGAGATGCTCAGGAATTCCTTCTGATAGCATTCGGCGATAGATTTCTTCCAACTGCCTTGATGGTTCAAGGACACTTTCCCCTGCAAAGAAATAGTTTCTAATCCTCGTTGGCCGTAGATTAAGGAATTGAATATTTCGTGACTTGGCTACAAGGTATGCCAGGTATTCTCCTATTGTTACACATATAAACCCAACTACAACATCTGGCTGTACACGGTCAAAGATACCCTCTATTTCATCCAAACCTGTCTGGAGTAGTGCCAACATATTTTCATGGTTGAATCTGCTATTATAATCCTGTTCCATCATAGCCCTTTTCCCCAAATAAATTCTACGATCTGCTATCAGGGCGTTCCATAGGACAGGGTCTCCGAGCCTTTTTTCATATCTTCTGAGACGTTCAATATCAGGCATGGTTTTTTTTGACCTGCCAATTATTTCCCATTCTTTAAGGAGATCTAAACTATTAGAAGATATTTCTGGATGTTGTTTCTGGAAGGTATTATAAAATTTAGAATCTGCTATATAAAATCCTACCTTATCTACTTCGGTCTTCTCCCTGAACGTTTTTAGTAAATTATAAAATAGCGACAGAGTGTTACTCTGTGTTAAAAAAATCACATTCATATTGAGGATATGTCCTATTTAAAGATCAATAAACTGTTTTTGCGTTTTCGTTTCCCAGAGGCTCTGTTTTTCCAGCGTCTCCATAAACTTTGAGATACTGCTGCCATCACCAAAGAAATAGCTTGGAGAGAATTTATACGAATTATTCATAATATTATTTATGGTTTTTAAAATTGGCTCTTTTTTTTCTTGAACATTAAAGATTGATTCATGGTTAAATCTATTATGTTGCCTGGTTCCTATGTTTATTGTAGGGATGGAATAGATTGGCGCCTCACGAATGCCTGCGCTTGAGTTTCCTATTATAAATTTACAGTTCTTCAGAAGCACTAAAAATTTTTCAAATTTAATGGAGGGGTAAACCCTGAAATTCGTCAGGTTATTAAGCCTTTTATACTCATTAAAAATTATCTCGGAGCCAGGGTCGTTATTCGGATAAATAACAACATAATTCTGACCCGATTCTATAACAGCATCAACCATCTCTTTGATGT
>JAHFEP010000064.1:0-2780 GCA_023248415.1 Nitrospirota bacterium | reverse complement strand
CTTTGATGTTTCTTGCCATCTTTTCGATTTCTGTAACTACTGGATGGTGGACCAATATGGCATAATCATCAAAATTGATATCATAGTACTTAAAAACATCTTCTTTAGCAGGAAGATTGTCAGAAAACATGATATCAATATCAGGCGAGCCAATGATGTGAATGCTCTCTTTCTTCTCTCCCATCTGGATCAATCGCTTCTTTGCCTGTTCATTTGCAACAAAATGAATATGGGCTAATTTTGTAATTGAATGCCTTATAAGTTCATCAATAGTACCGGATATCTCTCCTCCTTCAATATGCGCAACAAGGATATTATTAAAAGAGCCGACAGTTGCACCTGCCAGCGCCTCCACCCTGTCACCATGAATCACTATCAGATCGGGTTTAATCTCAGAAATATAATAGCTGAAACCATAAATAGTGTTAGACAGGACAATGTCCATACGCGAAGAAAAGGTCTGGTTGTTGTAGAGGTACACATTCCAAACCTCCTTTAAAACCTCCCGGGCCGTACCGCCATACCTTTCAAGCATGTGCATACCAGTAACAAAAACGTGGGCCTCATATTGCTGGTTTTCACCTACAGCCTTAATAAGCGGTTTGAGCTTGCCGAAGTCCGCCCTTGTCCCTGACAAAAAAACTATTTTCTTTTTCTCAGCCATCAATCATCGCCCATGTTAACTGTTGGTCCTTTTTAATGTCCACTTTTGCCCTTTTATCCAGAATTGAATTAAATTTTACGGCGCTTATTGCACCTGTCCCTGGCCTTTTGACCCAGACATTATCAATATTTAGGACATCTCCTTTTTTTATGTCCTTTATCGAAACTACACTTGCATAGGCAAATTCTATGACAGGCTGTTCTTCTAAGAGTACGGTCTTATGCCCACCCATGGCCAAGAAAACAGCCCGGGAGCCTTTAACCAGTTCAGCCAATTCATCGGGTTCTATTGATAAAGACATATCTGGCCCAGGCCACTTACGGGTTACAGTAAAATGTTTTTCTAAAGCACATGCACTAAGGGCAACTGCGCCAAGACATGTGTATATATTAATGGAATGGTCGCTCAGACCAACAGGTAAATCAAAGGTATCCTGCAATTCTTTGATTGCTCCCAAACGAACCTTATCGTATGGTGTAGGATACATAGAAGTGCAGTGCATTAACATAACAGGACAATTATATTTTTGAAGCGTTTCAACCGATTTCTTGATGGACTCTAAATCGTTCATCCCCGTTGAGAGAATTATTGGCTTGCCAATTCTGGCTACATGCTCCAACAAAGGAATATTGCTGCACTCACCAGAACCGATTTTAAATCCTAATACATCCATGGATTGAAGCCGGTCTGCTGCTTCTCTGGAAAAGGGAGTACACAAATATATAATCCTCTTTTCCTCGCAGTATTTTTTAATTCGCCTCTCCTCATCTTCAGTAAGCTCACATCGCTTTATAATATCCCATAGGCGATCTTCAGATATCTTGCCAGGTTTAATATCAGTGGGAATCATTTCTGCTTCAGTAATATGACATTGGAATTTAATGCAGTCAGCACCTGCCTTAACTGCAGCATCCACACATTGTATCGCCTTGTCATAACTCCCCTCATGATTGATGCCCACCTCCGCAATTATAAATGGTGGATATTGTGCTCCAATCTTACGATTGCCTATTTGAAATTCTTTCATCTTTTCTCCCCTTTATGGATTATATTGGTATATTCTTGTGAAGTAGGTGCTTAAAGGATTTCCACCTATTGTATTTAACAATAGATAAGATACATTCTTCTTAATGGTATCCTTGAAGGTCTTCACAATTGACACACGAACCCTCGGTGCGACCATGAATCCATACTTTGACATAAGGCGATCAAGGGTTTTAATAGTGAAAAAATTTATATGTTCTACAAAATGAGCTTTAATAAATTCACCCCTTTTCTTTTCAATAGAAATTACTCTTGGGGTAAAACTGTCAATGTACAAAATCGCTCCTCTCTTACTTTTTTTTCTTAAATAATCTATTGTTACTGGCAGATCAACAACATGCTCAATGTTACTCTGGCAGAAGATTATATCTGCCTTAACATCTGGATACTTCTTATCAAATTCTGCAGGGTCTGCCACTCTTAAGCCTGATGCCTCGCATACAGATAGCCGTTTTTTATCAATATCAACACCATAAACATTCAGGCCAAATTCTCGGGCTAAAGACATTGAATAACCAAATCCACAACCATAGTCAAATAAGGTTAAATTTTCATCATCCAGATTTACATAGTAGAGTGTCTCCAGCAATGCTTCTATATGGCCTATTTTACCCCTTCTCCCTGCAAGTGCATTTTGCCTTGTTCCAGCGGCTACAAGCTGGGGCTTTACTTCATACATCTTTTTTTTTGATTCGTTATATATGATATATTGGTATTCAGGTTTTATCCTCGGGTTTACGAATACAAATCCGCATTGTAAACATCGTTTTACAGAAAGCACAGTGTCTTTTGTAATACCGACTGCAGTATAGTCTAAACTCTTTTTCTGCTTTAGATCTCCATATTTTATTTTAAGGATAGATTTAAAATGGGTGCTGTTATCGCAAACAGGACATGGTATATGGTGAAAATAATCATTCGGCACTTCGTCAATACTATTTTTGGTCTGGCAGCCCAGCAGCGTCATCTTCACTATTAATCCTGCAGATAATCAGCAACTATTTTTAAGTCACAGCGGTCTTTGCATCTATAATTTCTTGGGAATTTTCATGTAATGTGCATCATTCTCAAT
>JAHFEP010000203.1 GCA_023248415.1 Nitrospirota bacterium | reverse complement strand
ATTGAACACGGTGCGCAGAAGATTTTAAGGCAGAAGTACGGCCTTGACAGCGAAGGGATTTATAGCGCTGTAAAAGAGATTTTTGCAGGCGTGTATGATAGTTCCAATGTGCCGCAGAGGTAAAGAAAGCCCCCTCACCCTTCCCTCTCCCCAGGGGGGAGAGGGTATCATTTTTTATTTCCTCTCCACCTGTCTGCCGACAGGCAGGCTTTGGGGAGAGGATTAAGGTGAGGGGTATGATAAATGGCAAAGATTGCAAAGGTTCGTATTGATAAATTCCTTCTTGATGCTAATTTTGCAGAAAGTATGGAGTCTGTCAGGGCATTGATAATGTCTGGCAGGGTTTTAGTCAATGACCAGAAGATAGATAAAGCAGGTGAATTAATAGATGCAGGCTCTGATATCAGGATTCTTGGAGAGGATATCAAATATGTAAGCAGGGGCGGTATAAAGCTTGAGAAGGCTCTTTTAGAATTTAAGATTGATGTGAAAGATAAAGTTGCCCTTGATATCGGCGCATCAACAGGCGGTTTTACAGACTGTCTCCTGCAATCTGGTGCAAAAAAGGTATATGCTGTAGATGTTGGTTACGGCCTGCTTGCATGGAAGCTGAGGAACGACCCGAGGGTGGTAAATATTGAAAAGGCAAATATACGCTATCTGGACAAATCACTTATAAAAGACAAGATAGATATAATAACAATAGATGCCTCTTTTATCTCCCTTATTAAGGTGATTCCGGCTGTTTTAGATTTTTTAAAAACATCGGGTATTATAATCGCACTTATAAAACCCCAGTTTGAGCTTGAAAAAGAGGATGTTGGAAAAGGCGGGGTTGTAAGGGATGAGAAGAAACATGAGAAGGCAATAGAGAAGATTAAAGACTTTGCAATAACTCTTGGACTTACAGTCAAAGGTGTGATAAAATCTCCCATTCCCGGGCATAAGGGGAACAGGGAGTTTTTTATTTGTCTTGTTAAAACAAATTGATTGAGTTTATTTGGTTGATTTAGTTGATAGGTTGTAAAAGAGACAATAGCCGCAGGCTTTAGAGCCTGTTGACAAACTTGCAAAATGCTCCTAAATGTCACTCCCGCAGGTTTCGCAGGAATGACAAATAAAAAATATTGCATGAATTAATATGAATAAAAAATCTAAAACAAAACCAGCAGCCCGCAACTCTAACACCCATTTATATGCTGTTATAATGGCTGGCGGCTCTGGCACAAGGTTCTGGCCATTGAGCAGGCAGTTGTCGCCAAAACAATTATTGAGAATAGATAGCGATGACTCCCTTATCCAGCAGACAGTTAAAAGAATCAATAGCCTTATACCGTTAAACAGGACTTATGTGGTAACCAATGAAAATCATTATCTTGAGATGAAGATGCAGTTGGCGTCAGGGGTCAATTTTATACTTGAGCCAGAGGGCAGGAATACAGCGCCTGCCATTGGCCTTGCAGCAGTGAATCTTTACAAAACAGATGCTGACTCATTGATGTTGGTTATGCCTGCTGACCATATAATAAAAAAGTCTGAGAAATTTTTAGATTTGGTAAAGGATGCCGCTGCCTTAGCAAAAAAGGGTTACCTTGTCACATTCGGCATAAGACCAAAGAGGCCAGAGACGGGTTATGGATATATAAAGACAGGGTCAAGGGTCAAGGGTCAAGAAGGCTTCAAGGTAGATAGATTTACAGAAAAGCCTGATATTAAAACAGCACAAAAGTATCTGATGTCCGGCGACTATTTATGGAACAGCGGTATCTTTTTATGGAAGAGCAGCGCAATTATAAATGAGATCAAAGATTATCTTCCTGAGCTTTATAAGAAGCTCGCAATTATAAAGAAGGCTGTCGGCTCAGAAGGATTTGACAGTGCAGTTAAAGCAGTTTACTCAGGAATTAAACCTATTTCTATTGATTATGGCATATTGGAAAAATCAAAGAAGGTTATAGTGATTCCTGCAGATATTGACTGGTGTGATGTTGGAAGCTGGGATGCCTTAGATGAAGTAGTTGAAAGGGATAAAGAGGGAAATATTAAAGCAGGGAATGTAATTGATATTGGAAGCAGCAACTCTATCCTCTACGGCGGCAAAAGGGTTCTTGCAACAATAGGGCTAAAGGATTTAGTTGTCGTTGATACAGCCGATGCTACCTTGGTCTGTAAAAAGTCAGAGGCACAGAAGGTTGGAAAGATTGTTGATGAACTAAAAAAGAGGGGGTATGAAGAGCATATTACCCACAGGACTGTGCACAGGCCGTGGGGTTCATACACAGTATTGGAAAATGGAAATAGATTTAAGATAAAGAGGATAGAGGTAAAGCCTAAGGCAAAGCTGAGTCTGCAAAAGCATCATCACAGGAGCGAGCACTGGGTGGTTGTATCAGGGACAGCAAAGGTTACTAATGGCGATAAGGTATGTAATATCCATACAAATGAGAGCACATATATCCCCCCTTCAACAATCCACAGATTAGAAAACCCAGGTATTGTCCCTCTGCACATAATTGAAGTGCAGAGCGGTGAATATCTTGAAGAGGACGATATTGTGCGGATTGATGATGATTATGAAAGGATAAAGAAGGGATGATTTCAGGAGGGATTTTCAGGGAGTATGATGTCAGGGGTGTTTATGGCAAAGACCTTACATTAGAGGCAGCAGAGCTGCTTGGTAAGGGCTTTGGCACATACGCAAAGAGAAATGGTGTTAAAAAAATTACACTCGGCAGGGATGTGAGGCTGAGCTCTGATGCACTCCATGACAGCATAATAAAGGGGTTAACTGATACCGGCGTAGATATTACTGATATTGGGGTATGTCCAACACCGCTTTTGTATTTCTCCATCCATCATCTAAAAATGGACGGCGGTGTTATGATTACCGGCAGCCACAATCCCCCTGAGTTTAATGGTTTTAAGCTTGCCATTGGAAAAGAGACCATATATGGCTCTAAGATACAAGAGGTCAGAAAGATAATTGAAGAGGGAAGGTTTGAAAAAGGCAAAGGGGCTGTATCTGGCTATGATATAGTTCTGGATTATCTGAATTATTTGAAAAATAATTTTGGCGGCTTTAGAAAATCTAAGAGACCTTTAAAGATAGTTATTGACTGCGGCAATGGAACAGCAGGCATTGCTGCCCCAAAGATATTGCAGGAGCTCGGTTGCAATGTGATAGAACTCTTTTGCGATTTAGACGGCAATTTCCCAAATCACCATCCTGACCCAACTATACCCAAAAACCTTGAGGCATTAATTAAAAAGGTAAAAGAGGCAAAGGCAGATTTTGGCGCTGCATACGATGGCGACGCAGACAGAATAGGTGTTGTAGACGAGAAGGGCGAGATAATCTGGGGCGATAAGCTCATGATTATCTTTTCAAGGGACATATTAAAAAATAAACCTGGTGCGACATTTATATCAGAGGTGAAGTCTTCCCAGACCATGTATGACGATATTACCAAGAACGGCGGCAAGGCAATTATGTGGAAAACAGGCCATTCGCTTATAAAGGCAAAGATGAAGGAGGCAGGCGCTGCGCTTGCAGGAGAGATGAGCGGGCATATCTTCTTTGCTGACAGATACCTCGGCTATGATGATGCAATATATGCTACCTGCAGGCTTGCTGAGATAGCAGCCAAGAGCGGAAAGAAGGTTTCTGAATTATTATCTGATGTGCCACAGACATATTCAACACCGGAGATAAGAATAGACTGTGCAGATGAAAAGAAATTTCAGATAGTTGAAAAAGCAAAAGAGAGATTTAAGAAGGATTATAAAATAATAGATGTAGACGGCGTGAGGATTTTGTTTGATGACGGCTGGGGTCTTATCAGGGCATCAAATACCCAGCCTGTCCTTGTTTTAAGGTTTGAGGCAAATTCAGAGCCGAGGCTGAAAGAGATAAAGGATTTTGTGGAATCTGAATTGAATAAGATTATATGAAGGTTGCTCTTATCCATGACTGGCTTACTGGTATGCGCGGTGGGGAAAAGGTGCTGGAGGTCTTTTGCGAGCTCTTTCCTGATGCAGACCTGTTTACGCTGCTTCATATAAAGGGAAGCGTCTCAAGGTTAATTGAGGATAGAAGTATAAAGACCTCCTTTATTCAGAAACTTCCCTTTGTAGAAAAAAGATACAGGCATTATCTGCCACTTTTCCCTTCTGCCATTGAGCAGTTTGATTTGAGAGGCTATGACCTAATTTTGAGCAGCAGCCACTGTGTTGCAAAAGGTGTAATCCCTTCACCTGATGCGGTATCTATTTCTTATATACATACGCCCATGAGATATGTATGGGATATGTATCATGACTATTTTGGCAGAGGCAGGGCAGGGATATTTACAAGATTTGCTATGCTATTTGTTGCAAATTATCTCAGGAAATGGGATGTAGATTCAACTAATAGATGTGATTATCTTATTGCAAATTCAAGTCATGTTGCCGGACGCATAAAAAGGTATTATAATAGAGATGCGGATGTTATTTATCCGCCAGTTGAAGTAAAGAGATTCAATACTTCTGATGCCTCAGCGGATTTTTTTTTAATTGTATCCGCCTTTGCGCCTTATAAGAGGATAGATATTGCCATTGAGGCATTTAACAAGCTTGGCCTTCCACTTAAGATTGTAGGTAATGGCCAGGATGAAAAGAGATCAAAAAAAATGGCAGGGGAAAATATTGAATTTTTAGGTTGGTGTAATGAAGATAAATTAGTTGAGCTTTATTCAAGGTGCAGGGCGCTAATATTTCCCGGTGAAGAGGATTTTGGGATTGTGCCTGTTGAGGCAATGGCTTCAGGAAGGCCTGTTATTGCCTATGGCAAGGGAGGTGCGCTTGAGACTGTGATACCCTTGGAGGGGGCAAGGGTCAAGGATCAAGGGGTGGCAACAGGGATATTCTTTTATGAACAGACTCCAGAGGCATTAATAGAGGCTGTGCGCATTTTTGAGAAAAATCAGGATAGCTTTTATCCAAAGTTAATCAGGAAACATGCCTTGAAGTTTGATAGAGAGATTTTCAAGGAAAAGATTAGTGATTATATCGCAGGGAAATGTAAGGACTCA
>JAHFEP010000202.1 GCA_023248415.1 Nitrospirota bacterium | reverse complement strand
GTGATTACAAAAAGGCGCTATTCTATTTTACAAAGGCAACTAAATCACCGGTAAACAGCCTTGCATACTCTGCGCAATTCTGGGTTGGCGACTGCCTTATGCGGCTTAAAAAATATGAGGAAGCAATCAATGTATTTCACACATTGACATATTCGGATGTTACTTCAAGGCTGTTAAATGAAAAAGCCTTTTTTGAAGGCATTGAAAAATTCGTTGACGGAAAGGAGAATTACAGGGAATTTATCAGCCGCTTTCCCTTTCCGCAAAGCCTTCTAATAAATACTGCATTGTATGGCCTTGGCGTCTCTGGAAGGGGGCTTGAAAGCGGGGGCATATCCTTCCAGAGGGCTGATATAAAGGGCATTAAAAATGTTGTCTGGGGCATAAGCATAAATACAGACATGAAATATCTTGAGGCTGCCATGTACAGAACTGCATTGGCGCACATTGCCCTGAACAGGATGGAAAAGGCAAGGGGAGAGGCAAAAAGATTAAAGCAAATGAACCCTCAGACAAATTTTTCAGATTATATAGAATTTGAGGTTGGCATCTACTATTACAAAAATAAAAACAAAAAGGAGGCCTTCAAGATATTTCAATTTCTCGCAAAGAGTACCCTTCAGCCTGACCTTGCGCCAGTTGCTGAATTTATGGTTGGTGAAATACTTTATCAGGATGGAAAGATTAACGAGGCGCTTGCAAGTTATGAGAAGGCGGAAAAGAATCCTGAGAGGCCCGTTCTCGGCATATTAGCCTCGTACAAATCCAGCATTATCCTGTATCAGAAACAGGAGTATGAGAGGGTATTGAAGAAATTGCAGCCTGTAAAAGGCAAGCCAGTACTTGCAAGGCACAAGGATGATATAAATTATTTGATAGCAGAGTCTTTCTCTGCATTGGGAAGATACGATGAGGCGCTCTCATCTTATCAGACAATATCAAATACAAGCCCTTTATCTGAAAAGGTCCAGTACGGCAGGGCATGGGTCTATTACAAGAAGAGGCTCTTTAAAGAGGCAATAGAGTCATTTAATATATTCTTAGAAAAATATCCGAAAAGCCCCCTGAGAGAGGATGTCCTGTTCCGCATTGCAGATTCCTATCTCGGGCTTAAGGATTTCAGCGCCTATTACAATGCCTATGTCCAGCTTATTAAGGAGTATCCTGAAAGCAGCCAGAATAACTGGATAGCCTTGCAGGCAGGGCTTGCCATGTATAAGGAAGAAAAATTTGAAGATGCAGTTGCTGTATTTAAGAATATAGCAACAAAGACGCCAAAATCCAATGAGGCAGAGGAGGCGTCATTCCGCCTGGGCTGGTCTTATTTCAGGATGAATGAATATAAAAAAGCTGTATCTGAATTCAGCAGTCATATATCCAATCATCCCAGGAGTCCGTTTATAGCAGAGGCATTGTTAAAGATTGGTGATTCTTACTACAACCTTAAAGAATATACAAAGGCGCTGGAATATTACAATAATGTAAAATACAAACACCATAAGAGCCCCTTTGTAAAGGACGCTGAATACGGCGCCATCATATCACTCAAGCAGCTTGGAAACAGCGAGGCTGCAAGAGCAGAAACAGAAAGTTTTGTAAAGAAAAATCCAAAGGCGCAAATATCAATAACACTCCAGTTTCAGACAGCAGAGGAGCTTGAGTCAAAGAAAAGGCTTGGAGATGCGCTGCTCGCATATAGAACTCTCCTGTCAATCTCTGAGACCAGCGAATTTTCAGATATTGCTTTGTATAGAATCGGCAGGATACTGTTTGAAACAAGGGAATTTCATAATGCCATTTCAAGCCTCAACCAGCTCATAAATAATTATCCAAAGAGCGCATACCTGACTGACGCCGGATTAAAGATAGCAGAATCATATTTCCAGATTGCAGACTATGAAAATGCAGTAATAAACTACAAAAAATTCGTTTCACTCTACCCTGATAATGCAAATGCGCCTGATGCGATATTTAAGACTGCTGCTGCCTACGGCAGATTAAAAAAGACAGATGATGCAATAAAGACCTATAATGAATTTGTAAAGAAATTTCCAGAGCATAAGCTGACTGCAAATGCCTATCTCTCACTGGCACAATACTACCACAATGACAAGATGGATAAAAAGGCGGCTGCCGCTTCTTATCAAAAGGCAACAGAATTCCAGAATGAGGAGATTGCTGCTGAGGCGCAATACAACCTCGGAGAATTGGCGCTTGCAGAAAGCAGAAGCGATGATGCAAAGATAGAGTTTATGAAAACCTGTTACCTATATCCAAAGATAGAAAAGTGGGGCTCTCTGGCACAGTTGAAAACAGCGGAGATTTTTGAAAAAGAGAGAAAGCATGCTGCTGCATTCGCCCTTTATCAAAGGATAATGGATAAATCAAAGAATAAAGAGGCTGTGCAGGCCTCAGGTGAAAAGCTCAAGGATTTAAAGGAGTCTGTTAATAAATGAGCAAGCAAGCATTGACTGTAACATCAATCAAAATGATTATCCCTGACAGGATAACTAAGGAGATAATCATCTCTACATCACTGCATTTTATCATCGTCTTTTTGTTAATCTTTTTTCCTCCATTCTTTATGCAGATAAAGGAGCCGACTATAACAGAGATTACGCTGGTAAATAGCATTGACTCAATTCCAATACCATCAATAAAAGAAGAGATGCAGTCGCCAGCGCCTGTACCCGCGCCTGTAATACAAAAGGCAGCACCGGCAATACCCAGGGCAAAGAGCCTGCCCCAGCCTGAAAAGGCTGTTATAGATGAACCTGTAAAGGATATACGGCCCGGCATCGGCCTTCCAACAAGGTCGGACATAGGGAAAAAGGAGACAGCAGCATTTTCTAAAAAGAGCATAAACCCTGATATACCGCTGCCAAACAAGTCCTTAATTACAGAGGCAAAGAATACCCAGACATCGTTGCCGACAAATAAAAAGGGCGAGGCAGCTAACAGCGAAGCATTTGGGATAAAGGGCAGCGCCGGCAAAAGAAAGCTTATATTCAGGCCTCCCCCGCCATCTGTTGATACATCAGTAACTGTTACAATTGAACTTGAATTCAGGATACTTAGCGACGGCTCTGTTGTGGATGTTATGCCTGTGCGAAAGGCAGATGTTAAGCTTGAAGAAATAGCTATCAGATACCTGAAAAACTGGCGGTTCTCTGCGGTCTCAGAGGACGATAAGGATGAGTATGTTGGCATTGTGCCGATAAAGTTTAAGGTAAGGTAGCTATTTCTTTACATGACAGCGCTCGCAGTATTTAAGCGGAAATGCAACAGTGCCGTGGCACCTGCCGCAGAACTCGCCGCCAAATATCTTCTCCATTGTAATGCCATTGCTGCCTTTTTGCGCCTTGAAGATTTTTGGATGGCAGTTTGTGCAGTCAAGCCACTGCGTATGCTGATAGTGCGGATAAGTTACAGCAGGCATTGTCCTTGAATCAAAAACAATATCTAGGCTTAAAGGCGGCGACTGTAATTTAGTCGGCTTTAGCTCAATTGAGTCTCTGGGCTTGATTATTCCCCTGTCTATTGCAGCAACCCAGTCAATGAAGCCGTCTTCTGTGCGCGGCAGATATGAAAAGGCAGCAGGCTGATTCTCTACTGTCTTAAAAACCAATTCTTTTTTTGCACAGCTATAAAATATTACAGAAATAATAAGCAAAACAGGGAGGTAAAATCTAAAGATTAATTTAGCAACTTTATTCATAACATCTTTTGCAGAAAATACAGGGGCAGGTTTTAAACCTGCCCCTACTAATGAAACTATTTTTTTATTGTCGTTTCGCCTGAATGGCATCTTTCGCATTTAAGCAGCGGATATGCATCCTTCCCATTATGGCACTTGCCGCAATACTGGCCCTTGGAATTTTTTGCCATATTTATATCATTGGCGCCCTTCTTCTTAATAAATATTGCGTCATGGCATACCTCGCATTTATTCCTTTTTATATGAAGTCCGTGAGTAAAAACCACAGGCTTCATATCATACTTCTCTGCATAATTATTAAATATCATCTTATCATCCTGCTGTGCGCGGACACTATAAGGCGATAAATAAAAGATTAAACCAACAACAATAAGAGAAGAAATCAGAAAACGCATAATCATCAATTCTATTTTGCCCCCTTCGGCCTTACATGACACCTCTGACAGTCTGTAAGCGGGAATGCTACCCTGTCGTGGCATCTGCCGCAGTACTGGCCTGCTGCAATCTTTCCCATTGTCATATCAGGATTGCCGCCTGCCTTCATATTGAATATTGCAGGGTGACAGTTTGTACAGTTAAGCCAGAATGTATGAATAAAATGCGGGAATACCACATCCTCCATTGATACGCTCTTTGTTTTAATCACAACCTCTAATGGAAATGTCATGTCTGGCGGCGCATTTGGGTCAAGTGAATGCCATGGTTTTATCTTTCCCTCTTTGACGATTGCTGCCCAGTCAATCAAGCCATATTTATCCTTTGGCAGCTTCGCAAGCTCAAGCGCCATTGGATGGGGCGCCATGCCAGCCTTTTCTGCTGCGCCAACAACCTTTGTTGGGTCGCCTGTGCCTGCAATATTTCCAGTGCTGTCAAGAAATATTGCCTGAGACGGGTCAATCTGCGGCGCCTTTGCTGCTGGCGCCTTTTCAGCAGGCTTTGCAGCAGGTTCCTCTTTCTTTGCTGGCGCTGGCTTTGCTGCTTCAACTACCTTTTCTGGTTCTTTTGCAGGAGCTGCTTCTTTTGCAGGCTCTTTTGCTTCTGGCGCCATGGCATCCTTCTGCGTTGCACAACTGTTTATTGCAAAAACTATAACTACTGCAAATAATGCAGTCAAGAATCTATTTTTAAGGGTAATCATCTTTTATTCCTCCAGGATTAAGGTTTAATCAAATTGCAGGGCAACCCTTCAGGGTTGCTTATTGCAAGGCTAAAGCCTTGCCCTACTTTGGCGGCGCCGGTGCCCCTGTTGTCAAGAGGCCTTCAGGATTTCCGCCTACTGAATGGCAGCGTCCGCATGCAAGCGGCGCCCATGCAATCTTGCCATTGTGGCACTTTCCGCAGTGGCTGCCTTTTATGATAGA
>JAHFEP010000063.1 GCA_023248415.1 Nitrospirota bacterium | reverse complement strand
GCCTTTGCAATGGCATCTGAGCAGGAGAACACCTTTCCGCCCTCTTCCCATGCTGGCGAATGGCATGATATGCCCTTTAACTGCTTTATTATTGCCTCAGGGCTTGTGTGTGTGCGAAGGGCCAAGGATACAAGCCTGCTGATCGCCTCTGACTGTGATGCTGCGCAGCCTCCTGCCTTTCCCATCTGTGAAAACAGCTCAAAGGGCTGGCCGTTTGCATCTTCATTTATTGTAACATAAAGATTGCCGCAGCCTGTGTTCATCAGCCGCGTCTCGCCCTTTATTACAACAGGCCTCGGCCTTGGCGTAATCTTGCCTTTGCTGTCGGCATCTGCTTCAGCCTTTGTCTTTTTGCCTACTGCTGTCTTGCCAGTTGATAAGACCTGCTCCTCCCT
Source organism: Nitrospirota bacterium (assembly GCA_023248415.1). Classification (GTDB taxonomy): domain Bacteria; phylum Nitrospirota; class CAKKRA01; order 9FT-COMBO-42-15; family 9FT-COMBO-42-15; genus 9FT-COMBO-42-15. The sequence goes on along the minus strand of JAHFEP010000063.1, from coordinate 13,670 downwards.
GCTTCCATCGCGGTATATGGTAACGCCTTTGCAGCCGAGCTTGTATGCCATTATATAGACCTTTTCAACATCCTTTGGTTCAGCATTATGTGAAAAGTTAACTGTCTTGGATACAGCATTGTCTGTATATTTCTGAAAGGCTGCCTGCATCTTTATATGCCAGTCAGGCTCTATATCATGGGATGTAACAAATGTCCTTTTCACATCCTTTGGCACAGAATCCATTGCATTCACGCCGCCCATTATGGCAATTGTCCTCATAAGCTCATCTGAATAAAAGTTGTCTGCAATTGCCCTTTCTTTAAAATAGGGATTCACCTCAAGAAGCTCATCCTTATCCATTACTGTTCTTATAAAGGAGAGGGCAAAGATAGGTTCAATGCCGCTTGAGCAGTTTGCAATGATGCTTAATGTGCCAGTTGGCGCTATGGTTGTTACTGCTGCATTCCTTACCTTTGGCCCGCCGTGCATGTCATATAAACTTCCTTTATAATTTGGAAATGCGCCGCGTGTTTTTGAAAGCTCAATGGATGCCTTTCTTGCCTCTGATGTAATAAATTTCATCAGATCCTCTGCAAGCATAACAGCGCCGTCAGAATTATAAGATATGCCAAGTTGAACAAGCATGTCTGCAAAACCCATTACCCCAAGGCCAATCTTCCTGTTCCCTTTGGCAAGCCTGTCAATTTCTGGAAGGGGAAATTTGCTCATATCAATAACATTGTCAAGGAAGTGGATGGCCTTTTTTATTACTTTTGAAAGCCTCTCATAATCAATCATGCCGTCCTGCAGGCTGCCGCTGTCTGAGCCAATGGATGTCTTTACCATCCTTGCAAGATTTATTGAGCCTAAATTGCATGCCTCATACGGCAGCAAAGGCTGCTCTCCGCAGGGGTTTGTGCTTTCTATCTCTCCAACGAGCGGCGTTGGATTATCCCTGTTTAATCTGTCAAGAAAGATAATGCCGGGTTCGCCGTTCTTCCATGCCATGTTTACTATTAAATCAAAGACCTCCCTTGCCCTAATGCTCTGTATCTTTTCCTTTGTCCTCGGGTTAATCAGGTCATACTCCTCATCCTTTTCTACTGCCTGCATAAAGCCCTCTGTTATGCCAACAGAGATATTAAAATTATTCAGGGAGTCATTATCTCTTTTGCATGTGATAAACTCAAGGATATCCGGGTGGTCTATGCGGAGGATGCCCATATTAGCGCCCCTTCTTGTGCCGCCCTGTTTTACAGCCTCTGTTGCTGCATTAAAGACCTTCATAAATGATATTGGCCCGCTTGCGATTCCGCCTGTTGACAGCACCTTGTCATTTACAGGCCTTATCCTTGAAAAAGAAAAGCCTGTTCCGCCGCCGCTCTTGTGTATCAATGCAGTGCCTTTTAATGCCTCAAATATGCTCTCCATTGAATCGCCAACAGGCAGAACAAAGCAGGCTGAAAGCTGCTGAAGCTCTCTGCCCGCATTCATTAGCGTCGGGGAATTCGGCAGAAATTCAAGGCTTGTCATCAGCTCATAAAACTCCTCTGCTGTCTTATACAAGTCGGCCTTGGGATTATATATAAGGTCAGCAGAGGCGATATTCTCAGCAACGCGCCTGAACATATCCTCTGACGTCTCTATTACCTTCCCATTTTCATCCTTTTTAAGATACCTTTTCTCAAGGACCTTGATTGCATTTTGGGAAAGGAGGGGTTTGGCAATATCAACTTCTACTGCTTTATGCTGAGGTGTTAAAGGCATATTGTATTCCTCTTTGGTCTTGTCATCAGGAGGAAAATCAACAAGAGGCTTTTTTGTATTCTTTTTAATCTCAGTTGTAGCATGGGTTGCTGCCAAATTAGCAGCGCTATTAAAAAACATCATCTGATTCTTGCTGCTGCCTTCAACACCTTTTACTGTATCCATTAAGATTTCCTCCTTTAGAATAAATTGATTAGCAATGCAGGATAAAAATTTGCGATTTGAAAAACCATCTATTGAAGTAAGTATCACATGGCTAGTTTTTTGTATATACTACCAGATTAATTTTCTTTGTCAAGGATAAAAATCAATATATGGTATATACCAATTTTATTGTTTACTACATATTGTGGATTTTTTGTGGACTTATCTGTGCAATATATGTAGAAAAGATGTGTAAAACCTGTTTTTTGTCTTGACAAGGGAGCCTTTTTATAATATAGTAATAATAATTATTATCAATTAACCTCTTAATATTTATAAGGGGTTATAATTATATTATTAATAAAATGTATACTTAGAAAAAATAAACAGGATAGCTGTTAAACAGTCAACATAGCCTTCGGATATCTTGTAATGTTTTTTCCTTGACAAGATAGGCTTTAAAATATTAACCTAATCCATATTATGTAGTTAAATCTTTTTTTAAAGGGAGGTATTTAAAGATATGGCTTACACAATTTCTGATGACTGCACGATGTGCGGCGCATGTGCAGCAGAGTGTCCTGAATCATGCATCAGCGAGGGAGACACAAAGTATATGATTGACACTGCAAAATGCACAGAATGCGGAAGCTGCGCCCAGGTATGCCCTGTTGATGCATGCCTTGCGCCAAAGTAATATGGAATTATTTTATTTATTATAATTAATCGGGAGGGGAAGGAGTCATAAAAATGGCAACTACAACTGAAAAAAAGGTTATACCGGTAACAGAAAAGACCATAGACCCTGCATCCCAGCAGATGCTTGAAAAGGCAAGGCAGGAAGGCATATCCACCATGTTTGACAGGGTGGATATAATGAAGCCGTGCCCAATCGGCCGCGAAGGCATGTGCTGCAAGCACTGCTTTATGGGACCTTGCAGAATGGTTGGCAAGGACAAGGAAGAGATGACAGGCATCTGCGGCGCCACTGCTGCAACAATAGCAGCAAGGGGCGTTGCAAGATATGTAGCATCAGGAACAGCAGCACATTCAGACCACGGCCGCGACCTGGCATTTACTCTTCGTGCTGTAGCAAAGGACGAGGCAAACGGCTTTAAGATAAAGGATGTAAATAAGCTTGTGCAGGTCGCAAAGATAATGGGGATTAATGTAGATGGCAGGAAGACAGAGGAGATTGCATTGGATGTTGCTGATGAGGCAATAGCAAACTTCGGCAGGCAGACAGGCGAGCTTACATATGTCAGAAGGGCTCCAAAAAAGAGGCAGGCCCTCTGGAAGAAGTATGGAATCACACCAAGGGGAATAGACAGAGAGGTGGTTGAGACTCTGCACCGCACAGGCATGGGCGTTGACCAGGACCCTGACTCAATACTCACGAGCGCCTTAAAGACATCCCTCGCAGACGGATGGGGCGGCGCAATGCTTGCAACAGATATATCTGATATACTGTTTGGAACCCCCGCGCCTGTAAAGGCAAATGTAAATCTTGGTGTATTAAAGTCAGACGAGGTAAATATCATTGTTCATGGGCATGAGCCGACACTCTCAATGATGATTGTAGCAGCAGCCGAGGCGCCTGAAATTATTGAACATGCAAAATCAAAGGGCGCAAAGGGTATTAACCTGGCAGGCATCTGCTGCACTGCAAATGAGATCCTTGTAAGGCAGGGAATCTCATCAGCAGGAAACTTCCTTAATCAGGAGCTTGCAATAATATCCGGCTCTGTTGAGGCAATGATAGTTGATGTTCAGTGTGTGGCAGAGGCGCTTGCAACGACCGTAAAAAAATTCCATACAAAGCTTATCACAACATCGCCAAAGGCGAAGATCACTGGCGCAACACATATTGAATTTGATGAGCACAGGGCAATGGATATTGCAAAGGATATTGTAAAGCTCGCAATTGACAACTATCCAAACAGAAAGGATTATGCAATACCTCAGTTTAAGACTGATGTAGTCGTCGGCTTTTCACACGAATACATAAAATATATGCAGGGCGGCACATACCGCGGCTCTTTCAGGCCGTTGAATGACGCAATAATGGACGGCAGAATCATGGGTGTTGTTGGCATGGTAGGATGCAATAATCCAAGGCTCTGTCAGGATAAATATAATGTTGACCTCGTAAAACGATTTATATCAAATGATATACTCGTTGTTACAACAGGCTGTGCTGCAGTTGCATTTGGAAAAACAGGTTATCTCACGCCTGAGATGATGGATGCAGCAGGCCCCGGCTTAAAGGAGGTCTGTGAGGCAATAGGCATCCCGCCTGTTCTGCACATGGGCTCCTGTGTTGACAATTCACGCATACTCACTGTCCTTACTGAAATGGCAGAGGAGGGCGGTTTAAGCGATGACATAGGAGGAATGCCAGGTGTTGGTATATGCGCAGAGTGGATGCATGAAAAGGCGCTTGCAATCGGCGTATATTTTGCAGCATCAGGCGTGCCTGTTATATTCGGCGGAGACTCCATTGTTGAGGGAAGCACAAAGGTGCAGAAGATTATGAGAGATACATGGTTTGAAAGATTCAAGGGCTCATTGGAATTCCTGCCTGACCCTGACCAGATATTCAGCAGAACAATTGAACTGATTACCAATGCAAGAAAGGCGCTGAAGCTCAAGGATTATGAGCCGGGCAAATTCGCAAAGGAGAAGGTCTTGCTTGATATGGCTGCAAGAAGAGAGATTGAAAAGAAGCAGAGGGAAGAAGCTTTAGCAGGCGCTTAATCAGCGTGTGGGAGGGTATAAGCCAGCAATGGTTTATACCCTTTTTCTTTTATTTGTGTTTTGCGGAGTGAGAAAGGAATTTTTAGGTGAGAAAGGTATATTTAGATAATACTGCAACAACAAGGCCCCATCCAAAGGTTGTTGAGGCAATGCAGCCGTATTTTACAGAGGTCTATGGCAATCCATTAAGCCTTCATTCATTCGGCCAGGCTGCAAAAAAGGCAATGGATGAGGCAAGGGAAAAGGTTGCAAAGCTCATAAATGCAAAACCATCAGAGGTAATCTTTACTTCAACAGGCACAGAGGCAAATAATTTTGCTATAAAGAGCGCTGCTGTCGCAAATCAGCAGAAGGGCAAGCACATAATAATCTCAGGCATTGAGCACCACTCTGTATTATACTCTGCAAAGGCTATGGAGAAGCTCGGCTTTAAGGCAACCCTGCTCCCTGTTGATAAATACGGCATTGTTAATCCAGAGGATGTGTTAAAGGCAATTACACCTGAAACAATTCTCGTCTCTGTAATGCACGCTAATAATGAGATAGGAACAATAGAGCCTATCTCTGAAATAAGCAAGATAACAAAGGAGAAGGGTGTTCTGCTTCATGCTGATGCAGCTATGTCTGTTGGGAATATACCGGTTGATGTTGCTGAGCTCGGCATTGATATGTTAAGCATGTCAGCGCATAAATTTTACGGGCCAAAGGGTGTTGGCGCGCTTTTTGTAAGAAAAGGCGCGAGGCTCGTCCCATTCATACACGGCGGCATTCAGGAGGATGGCAGAAGGGCAGGCGCAGATAATGTCCCGGGTATTGTCGGCATGGGAAAGGCGGCAGAGATTGCAATTGAAGAGATCCCGGAGAGGGTAAAAAGGATAACGCCTTTAAGGGATAAGCTGATCAAGGGGCTTACTGAAAGGATTGAGCATATACATGTGAACGGCCACCTGATAAACAGGCTCCCCGGAAATATAAATATCTGTATTGACTATATTGAGGGCGAGGCAATGCTCCTGTTTTTAATCAAGGAGGGCATTGCTGCATCAAGCGGCTCAACATGCACATCAAAGGCATTGAAGGCATCGCATGTGCTTCTTGCCATTGGCGTGTCGGATGCAACTGCACAGGGTTCGCTTTTATTCACCCTCGGCAGGGAGACTACTGAAGAGGATATTGACCATGTGTTAACAGTCCTTCCCCCTATTGTGGAGAAGCTCAGGGCAATGTCGCCTATATATAACAAGTAAGGAGGTGTTTTAATATGTATTCAGAATTAGTAATGGACCATTTCTCCAATCCCCGTAATGTTGGAGAGCTTACGGACGCAGATGGTGTGGGCACAGAGGGCAATCCTACATGCGGCGATATAATGAAGATGTTTATAAAGGTAGCAAATGACAAGATTGTTGACATAAAGTTCAAGACCTTTGGCTGCGGAGCTGCTATTGCAACAAGCAGCATGGTAACAGAGATGGTTAAAGGAAAAACTATTGATGAGGCAATGGCCATATCAAACAAGATGGTGGCAGAGGCTCTCGGCGGACTGCCGCCGAACAAGATGCACTGCTCCAACCTGGCAGCAGATGCACTTCACAAGGCGATCTCAGACTACAAGGAAAAACAAAAACAGAAGGCAGTAGAAACAGTTTCAGCGCCAGCAGTACATCCTCATGGGGAGCACAAATGCATCTGTCCCTTTTGCGAGGTTGCAATGGAGGAGCCTTACCCATACTGCTCTGGCTGCGGAGCTGAATTAAAATATTGCCTGAAGTGCGAAAACGTTGTTGCGCATGGCGCAAAGACATGTGCGCATTGTGGCGCAGAATTAGAAGACTGATGAAGGCAGATGGCACCTTAGATGCATTAGGCCTGCTCTGTCCCATGCCGATAATAAAGACCAAAATAAAATTAGCGGAGATAGAAATAGGACAGATATTAGAAGTGCTGGCAGATGACGAGGGTTTTGTAAAGGACCTTCCAGCATGGTGCAAAAAAACTGGCAACGAGTTCCTCGGCATAGAAAAAGAGGCTGATTACTTTAAAGGGTATATAAGGAGAACAAGATAGTGTTAGTAAAAGAACCCAGCACATCAAAAGTTAGAAAGACAAAGCAGCGCGAGATTATACTTGATGTCTTAAGGGGGACAAATATACATCCAACCGCAGACTGGATATATGAAAAGGTAAGGCAAAAGATGCCAAATATCAGCCTCGGCACTGTATACCGCAATCTTAAGATACTAAGGGACATGGGCGAGCTGATTGAAATGGACTGCGGCGGCACCTTTTCAAGATTTGACGCAAATATAAAACCTCACTACCACTTTACATGTCAGGAATGCGGCAGGATAATGGACATAGAAGAGCCTGTTCATCATGAGATAGAACAGACCATTGCGCATAAAACAGGTTTTGAGATTACCCACTACTGCATGGGTTTCTTTGGCAAATGCAGCAAGTGCAAGGAAGCGCCTGCCGCTTAGCAATTTACCTATCTTAATAATAATCAAATAACCTTCACTATTTTAAAACAACAATTGAAACTCCAATATTGTTTGTGTATAATAACCCATGGTTTAAAAATAATTGAAACAAAAGGAGACAGAAACATGCAAATTCCATTGGAAATCAGATTCCGAAACATGAGCCCGTCTGAGGCATTGAAGGCAAATATCAGCGAGAAGGCGGAGAAATTAGAGCAGCTTTTTGACCGCATTATAGGATGCCGTGTTATGGTAGAGGCAGGGCATAAGCACCACAAGAAAGGCAATCTGTTTCATGTGCGGATTGATTTAACCATACCTGGCCATGAGATAGTTGTTAATAAAGAACCCTCACAGCATCATTCCTATACCGATGTTTATGTTGCTGTGCGTGACGCCTTTGACAATGTACAGCAGCAATTGGAGCATTATGTTGAACGAAAACGCGGTGATGTCAAGAGGCATGAAGCGCCCTTGCACGGCCGCATCTTAGAGCTGAACACTGATGATGGATTTGGAAGGATAGAAACACCTGACGGCCGCATTATCTATTTTCATAGAAACAGTTTAATTAATACTGACTTTGACAAGCTCAAAATCGGGACAGAGGTGCGCTTTGATGAGGAACAGGGCAACCTTGGCCCGCAGGCAAGCACAGTAAAAATCATTGGCAAACACCATATTGTTGAATAATTCATGTAATTGACGCCATATAGCCATTAGTATATAATGAAGATAGAAACTTATTTAATTAGATAAGATGGCAGTAAAATGATTACAAAAAAAAAGATTGAAGAGATAAAACAGAAAATTATTAAGACCGTCTTTCCAGAAAAGATCATTATCTTTGGTTCATATGCCACTGGCAGGCCAACAGAAGAAAGTGATATAGATTTAGTTGTTATATGGAACTCTGATTTAAATCCACACAAAAGCAGCCTTTTTTTAAGCAGGCTTTTTCCAAAGAGAGACTTTTCTCTGGATATCTTTGCTTTTACAAAGGAAGAGGCTGAAAAACTCAAGGATGTTGCAGGGACAATTGTATATGAAGCCTTCCACTATGGCAAGGTGATTTATGAGCAATGAGAGGGACTCTATTGTAAAACAGTGGTTCAAAAAGGCTGATAGCGATTTTAAAACAATAGAGAATAATCTCTTAAGCAAAGAGCCGCCAACAGACACAATCTGCTTTCATGCCCAGCAGGCAATAGAAAAATATATCAAAGGCGCCTTAATTTATTTTGGAAAACATATTACAAAGACACATGACCTTGTTAATCTTTTGACATTAATTGTTAAGCACATCCCTGAATTAGATTCATTTGAAGACCAGTTTCATGAAATCAGCCGCTACGGTGTTGAGGTCAGATATCCAGATATTTTTTACGACCCTACCTTAGAAGAGGCAAAGAAAGCTTATGAAACAGCCCTAAAGGTAAAAGAAATTGTTTTGAGCAGGATAAAAATATTATGAAGGAGAATGATTATGTCTGGGTATTACAATAATGCAGTAGTCAAATTAATTGTAGCAGGTTTATTAGCATCATTCTTATCTGCATGTGCAGGCTCATCGCTTCCAAGACTTAAGCCAACTGATGCCCTTGAGCCAGATAAAGGGTTTGTAATAATTCGCATAATTAATAATGTAGATTTTGTTAGCCAGAACTTTGATAGGTCATGGGTTGGACTACCAATAAGATTAAAGACAAACGAAGGGGATCGTAAATTCGGGTTTACTCGAGATCTTTCAGCAACCATGGGGTCAACACAAATATTTCTCGGCCAGCTTCCACAGGGCACATATGATCTTTTAGAGCTTAACGTTATTAGTATTCATGGAAACAGAAGATACTATTCTTGGCTTCCCCTTGACAAACTTGGAACATTCAAAGTAGTTCCCGGACATATTACAAACCTTGGCACCATCATTTGTCAGCCAGTAGGTGGTCGCCTCTACCAGTTTATTCATATTAATAATGATACTGAAGTACAAGAGCTCATTAAAAATAACTATCCAGTAGTTTACAAGGGCGCATCTGGCAAGGGAATGATTGGTTGGGATAATAGTTGGGATAATAAAAGTCTGCTTGAAAATATATTTATAGCTCCAAGCGATTATCCAAAAAGTTTAGAGTCAAAGGTTGCACAGAAGGATATTTTATACAAATCTACAGCGCTGTCATTTGCAAAAGAGCATAGCGCTGGCTTTAATAATCCACGGCAAATAGCAACCGGTGAAATCTTTGCTGGAAGCAAGCTCGGTCAGGTGCTGGTTAAAGAGCGCGATGGTAAATGGACTCAACTGGATACAGGCTTTACTCGCGAGATTACCGCTGTGCTGCCAATAAACAGAAACATTATTTATGCAGGCGGTGAGGAGGGATTGCTTCTTGTAACAAATGATGGAGGCAAGTCATGGAAAAGAGTTGAAACACCGCTTAAGACGAGCATCCTCTTCATAGAGCAAATTAGTGGTAGATTTTTTATTGGTGGTGATTTGTTTTATGAAACACGCAATATAGCCGGTAATAACTGGAGGGCAATAGATGCAATAAAGCTTAATAATACTTACAGAGGTACTATACCTTCAAACAAGTTAAATTACCCTGAATATACTTCTTATATTGATAATGGGAAGTTCTACCTGTTTATACCTTATAGTAACACCATATTTGTATTAGATTTATCAACAAATATTTGGAGCACTATTAAAACCTCCTTTGACAACGGTAATGTCTATAGCCTCAAAAATGGCTTTCTTTATAATGTCGGTTATAGCCTCTGGTTTGGCCCTCGTATAGTTGTTTCACATGATTTTGGAAATTCGTGGATAACAACCCATGATATGTTAGGTGTATTATACAGCCCTATATTTAAGGATAATCAGAATGCTTTTGTATTACGATTTAATCCTATAAGCCGCAATGTTATACTAAGAAAATCTAACGATGGCGGAAAAAGCTGGGAAGAGGTTAACGATTTTAATGACCTTGAACTGCCGCATCCAAGCAAGCTTTTTTATGACTATGTCAACAATAAGCTGTATTTTGCGGTTGATGGAATGATTTATATTGCATCTGATGATTTGAAAAGTTGGACAAAGGTAAGATAAGGACATAAACTATGCTTCAAACCCTCTCTATACAAAAGCTCCAGCAGGCGGCAAAAGGAATCCGCCGCCGTGTCTTGGAATATGTTATAAAAAATAACGGCGGCTATCTCTCGCAGGCATGCTCATCTGCAGAGATGCTATCGTCGCTTTATCTGGAGATTATGAATCTCGGCAAGGTAGAATCTCCAATCATGCCGCTGCCCTTTTCAGGTGTGCCAGGCCAGAATAATCCTGATTATTTTACAGGCGCCATGTTCAATGGCCCAAAGGCGCAGAGCTTTGACCGCTTCATTCTATCACCATCCCAATACTCTCTTGTGCTGTATGCTGCGCTAATTGAGACAGGCAGAATGGCGCCAGAAGGCCTTGAGCAGTTTAATAAGGACGGCAGCACAGTTGAGATGATTGGCGCAGAACACTCTCCTGGCATGGAGATCATGAGCGGCTCGCTCGGACAGGGCCTGAGCCAGGCAGCAGGCATTGCGTATGCAAGAAGGCTTAAAGGAGAAACAGGTAAGACATGGGTCTTTATGTCAGACGGCGAATTTCAGATTGGCCAGACATGGGAGGCAATGCAAACCATGTCCTTTTATAAATTGGATAATACCGGCATCTATGTTGATGTAAACGGCTATCAGTGCGACGGCAGGACATCTTCTGTAATGAACATAGAGCCATTGGATGAAAGACTTGGGTCATTTGGCGCAAGGGTCTTTAAGGTAAACGGCCATGACATTGATGAGCTTATTGCACCTTCTAAGTTAGAACCAGACGGAAGGCCGCTTGTTGTTCTTTGCTATACAAACCCTTATCAGGGCATTGAGATATTAAAAGAATATGCGCCAAAGTTTCATTATATAAGGTTTAAGGCAGAGGCAGAGAGACAGAGGTTGAGTGATTTTTTAAAACAGACCTATGGAGATTCTTTCTAAACTACATGCAAAAAATCTTGTTCAATGGGCAAAGGACAAGCCTGATGTCCTTGTCCTTTCTGCTGATTTGACAAGCTCAACAGAGATAGACCTGTTCCGAAATACATATCCTGACAGGTTCATCTCCTTTGGCGTTGCAGAGCAGAACATGATGAGCTTTGCTGGCGGCCTTGCAAGGGAAGGCTTCTTTCCCTTTGTCCACACATTTGCAGTCTTTATCTACAGAAGGGCTTATGACCAGATTGCAATGTCTATCTCATATCCAAATCTCCCTGTAAGGATGTTCGGGTTTCTGCCAGGTGTTACAACACCAGGCGGCGCTACCCATCAGGCAATTGAGGACATCTCTATAATCCGTTCATTGCCGAATATGACCATCTTAGAGTGCGGTGATGCAACAGATGTAGAAACAGTCCTTGATTGCGCACATGCAGTAAACGGGCCTGTGTATATAAGGATGCTGCGCGGCGAGATACCGAGGCTGTTTGATAAATCAGAGCCAATGATTCTTAGAAAATCAAGACAACTCAGCAGGGGAAATGACATAACCATCCTTTCAAGCGGCATCTGCACAGAGGAGGCCATCCGTGCTGTTGAGGCATTAAAAAAGCAAGGTATTTCTATTACACACCTTCATATATCCACTTTAAAGCCCTTTAACGACAGCGCTGTGCTTGAGGCATTATCTGCCAACAAATATGGTGTAATTACTATGGAGAATCACACTATCATTGGCGGCTTGGGCAGTATTGTTGCAGAGAAGATGGCAGAGCAGGGGACATCAAATAAGCTTTTTCGCATAGGCATAAAAGACACCTATCTCCATGGCGCAAGCCGTGAATACCTGATGAAGGAATACGGCATTGATGCAACAGTCCTGATAAGAACAGTTGAAGATATTACAGATTTTAGATTTAACATTACTGAAGGTGATTTGAAAAAGGTGCATATAGCGCCAATGCACAGTGATGCAAAGGCAGAGGCGCTCTGATGTTTAAGGAGAGGTTCTCTGTTGCCTACAGCGTCACGGGAAATAAGAATGAGGCTTATGAAAAGGCTAAAGACATCTGCTTAGAGCAGACTGTTGAAATCCCTGATAGTCTTGTCCCTGATAACTTTATCCGCAAACACATCTTGGGCAAGATAGAATCCTTTAACAAAATCACAAACAATAGATATAAGGCGGTCATAAGCTACGCAATAGAGAATATTGGAAATGAATTTACACAGCTTTTAAATACCCTGTTTGGGAATATCAGCATAAAGCCCGGAATAAGGCTTGAGGAGATGATGTTGCCTCCTAAGGTATTAAGGAATTTTAAAGGTCCGAGGTTCGGTAGAACAGGCTTAAGAAGGCTGCTTCATGAAAGAAAAAGACCTTTATTATGCACACCATTAAAACCGCTCGGCCTTTCTTCCAAAGGGCTTGCTGAGCTTGCTTATCAGCTTGCCCTCGGCGGCATAGATATTATTAAGGATGACCATGGCATTGCAGACCAGTGTTTCTCTCCTTTTGAAGAGCGCGTTAAGCTCTGTGCTAAGGCTGTGCAAAGGGCAAATAAAAAGACAGGATACTCTTGCATATATGTTGCCAATATTTCTTCTCATGCAAATCAAATTTTTAAAAAGGCTGTTTTTGCAAAAAGACATGGCGCTGGAGGACTGATGATAGCGCCCGGAATTGTTGGCCTTGATACAATGCGGCAGATAGCAGAGGATGATTCAATCGGCCTTCCTATTTTCAGCCATCCTGCGCTTCAGGGGACTTGTGTAATTAATAAATACAACGGTATTTCTCATTACGCCCTATTCGGCCAGATAGCGCGGCTTGCAGGTGCAGATGCTGTTATCTATCCAAATTTTGGAGGAAGGTTTTCTTTTACAAGGGAGGAGTGCAGAGATATTATTGATGGAACAAAGGTGAAAATGGGAAATGTCAAACCTATCCTTCCATGCCCTGGCGGCGGCATAAACCTCAAAAATGTGCCGGAGTTAATCAGATTTTACGGTAATGACGTTATCTTCCTTATCGGCGGCAGTTTATTCTCCCATGACAGAGGCCTTGTTGAAGGTTGCAAACACTTTCGCAAGATTGTTGGCGGCAGCCATTAAAATATGTTATAATAAATAACAATTGGGGGCGAACGGCTTCGACGGGGATAATGAAGCTGTAGGCTGCATACCGAGGGTTCTCGAGTAACTCGTAAAACACTTGAGAAAATTATAACTGCCAACAACGAATTGGCACTCGCTGCTTAATTAAAGCAGTGCGTTCTGCATCAGGATGCCTGAGCCTGATGCAGGGCGTCAAATATTCAGGATAGTCCCTTTCCTTTTTGCAGAGGGAAAGGGGCGAGACCATATCTGCAATAGCAGTGTTCAGAGCCTGCTGCAGGGCATTGGCGCTGTGAAAAACAAAGCTGCAGACAAGTATGTAGACGCCTTAGCAGAAGTGTCTTCGGACAGGGGTTCGATTCCCCTCGCCTCCACCAA
>JAHFEP010000201.1 GCA_023248415.1 Nitrospirota bacterium | reverse complement strand
ATAGCCGCCTTTTGGATGTTTGCCAGTATCGGTATCAGGCCTTTATTGAGGCCATGCATCGCAATGATACGCGCCAGATGAAGGAACATGCTGAGGCTGCTCTCCACCTGGCAAAGGAAGCAGGGGTGATTTGGGCTGAAGGAACTGTGCTGCCTGCGGTTGCGCGGGCGTATTTTGTATCCGGAAAATATGACACGGTTGATGGGATAATCAAACAGGCAATGCAAATTGCACAGGATATCAGGAGCAAAACCGTTGATATCGGCGCTTTACAGACAGAGGCGGAGTTTGCAATGGAGCAGGGAAATGAGGCGGCCTGTTTACAGGCTTTGCAAAAAACATTCACCCTATGTAGGCAGCAGGGCTATATAAATGCTGGATGGTGGCGTTCTTCTGTTATGTCCCGCCTTTGCGCCATTGCCCTTGAACACAATATAGAAGCAGACTATGTCCGTACACTTATTCGCAAACGCAATCTAAATCCCCCCATTCCCCCCTTTGAAAAAGGGGGGTTAAAGGGGATTTGGATTGAAAACTGGCCATATCCGCTTAAGATATACACCCTCGGCAGGTTTGCAATAGTAAAAGATGACAAGCCATTGCGGTTTACTGAAAAGGCAAAACACATGCCATTAAAATTACTCAAGGCAATTATTGCCCTCGGCGGCAGGGACATTGGCGCAGAGGCTCTGATAGATACCCTGTGGCCTGATGCAGACGGCGACACGGGTTTGCGCAGCCTGAATACCACGCTCCACCGGCTCCGCAAGCTGCTTGGCAATGACATGGCAATTACACTTGAGGACAACCGCCTGACTATTGATGTGCGCCTTGTTTGGGTTGATGTATTTGCCTTCCAGCGGCTTTTGGGAAAGGTTGAAGGCATGCTCAAAAAGTCAGATGCAAAGGATGACAACTTCAATAATCTTATAGACAGAATCACAGCTATGTATCAGGGGTATTTCCTTAAGGACATTGCAGAGCAATGGGCGCTCTCATTTAGGGAGCGGCTAAAGAACAGATGCTTGCATATCCTCGCTGAATTGGCGCAGCGCTTTGAAACAGCCGGGGATTGGCAAAAGGCTATAAACTTCTGTGAAAGGTGCATAGAGATTGACAACATCTCTGAAGAAAATTACAGGCGCCTGATGAGCATCTATAACAAACTCGGCCGCAAGGCTGAAGGGCTTGCTATTTATAAACGTTGCAAAGAGTCCCTTAGTTTGCACCTTGATATCTTTCCATCGCAAGAGACAGAAGCCATTCATAAAAGCCTGCGTTCGTAGATAATAAAAATCTCCCCTAACCCCTCTTTTCCAAAGAGGGGAACACACCCCTTTATCCCCTCTTATATAGAGGGGAAAGCTTCCCCCTTTGAAAAAGGGGGATTCAGGGGGATTTGAAAAACTAACACCGCACAATTTTACTATAACACCCATATCTTATTGAAAAATTAAAGAATAAATCCTTCACTATCTCTTCTACCCTCTTTTTTTTAAATCTGTAACATATCTGTAAGAGTGGCTGTGGTATTGTGTGCCTAACCACCCTTCCTCCCCTTAATTAAGGGGAGGAGTAAGGAGGGGTTGTGTAATCATCTTATAAAGGAAGTAGTTAATGGAGACCTACATAATCCGCATCTATCGCCGTGATAAACATGCGCCACATAATATTATTGGAATCATGGAAGATGTAGATGTTGGAGGCACAAGGGCATTTCATAATGCAGAGGATATTACAAGCATCCTTACTGGCGAAGGGAAAGATACAAAGAATAAAATTGGGAGAGAGAAGCGTAGGATTGATCGCCTTAAACTCAGGCTACCTGTAAGGATGGATGGTGTAGATGATAATGGCAAGAAATTTACAGAGTATGCCATCATTACAAACATAAGTTCATACGGCGCATATATCAATATGAAGAATCAGATTAGCAAAGATACAGGGGTCTCTCTAATAATTGACCCTGAAAATTCCTGCCTGAATATGAGGGCAAAGGCAGTGCGGTTTGAAAAAAACAAGAATAAAACAGGGGTGGGAGTGGCGTTTATTAATTAGGGGGTCAGAAAGGAGGGTGAGGAGTTAAAGAAACTGAAGCGGAGAAAGGGGAAAAAGGGGAAATGAAGAAGGGAGGCAAAAAGGAGAAAAAAATGAAACTAAAAAATATATATATTAAGAAGTGTTTTAAAAGCTTCTTAAAGGAGGATGCAAAAATGAATACTATACTATCAATACACAGAAACGTTATGATTACTTTACTGTTCTTTTGCTTAACCATTGCGCATTTTGCCATGGCAGCGCCTGCTTTTTCCGAGGGTAGAGAGAGAGCTCTTGTCAGCGGTCCCCTTTCATTTACCATCCGCGGCGGAGGGCAGGGTGATTCGGCAACAGTGGGTTTAGATGCACGAATGGATTACCTGAATTCCATCCTTAACATACACATCTTCGGGACATATGATTTGCTTGATGCTGGAAAAGGGATAGGAGAAATTGATAATCAAAGGTATGGAGCAGGATTGGCCCTGTCCCATACCTTTCCCGGCATGGCGAATATATTTGCAGGCACAGCCTTTATTAATGAAATGAGTGAATACTTTGGACATGCCTACTTAGGGGGAAAGATAAAGGTTACAGACTTTGCCCTTATTTCAGGGAGCTATGGCTTTGGATTTGGACACGAAAAGGAGATTGTTATTAATGGAACATCTCGCTATCTCCTTGCAGAATCAGCAGACTGGGCAAAGCTTGGTGTTGTTTTAGCCGCTCAAAACGGATTGAAGGCAAATCTTTATTACTATCTTACAGACCCCGGGGATAAAAATATCTCGGGTATAGAGGGCGAGGTGTCTTATGCAGTAACAGATTCTGTTACCATCGGGATAAACGGGAGTTCTGACCTGACCACAAAAACGGATATGGAAAAAAACTGGAAAAGCTATCTTTTTCTCACATACGCATTTGGACAGCAGAAGGGGAGTCCTATAGATGTTGCACTTGATAAGAATAACCCCACTGTATATCCAATGGTAATCCGTACAAATAAAACAAAGACCACAACAACCGCCGCTTCAACCCTTACCATCTCTCCCGCCAGCGCTTCTGCAACTTCCACATTATGCTTTGGCGGCAGTAACAGCACTGTAACATTCACAGCAAGCGGCGGCACACAGCCGTACTCTTGGAGTACAAGTAGTGGAGGAAGCACGAACTTGACTGTTATCAATGCCACACAGGCACAGTGGCAAGACAACGCTAACAACTTCTGCGATAGTTCTGGCACCGTTACCGTTACTGTAACAGATTCCACAGTAGCCAGCGCAACAGCAGTTATTACAGTTAATTAAGAAGTCGTAGGGCGGGTTGCGCCAGCCAAAGGCTGGGGCGAGGCTACCTCGCCCCTACTAAATTAATAATCCCTAATCCCCCTTCTGTTCCCCCCTTACTAAGGGGGGATATAGAGGGGTTAAAGGTGGTCAAAAGGGGGATTAAACAGAAAGGAGGAAACAAATTGTAATTGTAAGGGCGTAATATATTACGCCCGAGTAAGGCAGGGCTTTAGCCCTGCAAAAGCAAGCCTAAAGGCTTGCCCTACAAATTAACAAATAAACTGAAAGGAGGCAATATGAAACAGAAAAGACAGAAAAAATGGTATATGTTATCGCTTCTCCTTCTTCTCACCATTGCTGTAACCGCATCCTGCGGCGGTGGGGGTGGAGGCGGCGGAGGAGGAGGCAGCACACCGTCATCAGGCGGCGGAAGCACAACAGGTGTTTGGGACAGCTCAACATGGGACAATGCGACATGGGGACCGTAAGTAAAAGGGTCATGGGTCATGGGTCATGGGTCAAGAAGCCCATGTAGGGCAGGGCTTTAGCCCTGCATATTAATGAAGGCTTATAGATTGCTTCGGCTTCGCCATGCAATGACAACCCCACCCTTCCTCCCCTTACTAAGGGGAGGAGCAAGGAGGGGTCATTCTGAGCGTAGCGAAGGAATCTCATTTTAAACGAAAGGAGAACAAAAAATGAAATACTTTAGCAAAAAAAGATTTACCACGAGGCAGGTGATTGGCCTCTTAACAATTGTGTTTTTAGGGATAACGGTAATAGCGTATGCAGTAAGCATACCGAACACATTTGGTACAGGACAAACAATTAGCTCAGGCGCAGTTAACCAGAACTTTCAGGCATTGGCAGATGCCATTAATACAGGAGATGTTACCTGTCCTACAAGCATGGTTCGGTCTGGCTCTGCATGTATAGATAAATACGAGGCAAGTGTATGGAAGACAACCAATGCTGCTTTAATTGCCAAGATAAAGGCTGGCACAGTTACCTTAGCAGAGCTGCAGGCAGGCGCAACCCAGTATGGACTTACAGGTGGCGACCTTGCTGCAAACGGCTGCCCTGATACTGGCAATGGGTGTAAGGATTTTTATGCTGTATCTATTGCTGGTGTAACACCATCAGCATATATTACATGGTTTCAGGCGGCTGCAGCAGCGCGCAACTCTAACAAGCGGCTTCCTACAAATCAGGAATGGCAGGTTGCAGCCCTTGGGACGCCTGATGGCGCACCATGTGTAGTTAGTACAGGTGGTCCTGGCAATACTGGCACCGCAGGCTGTGTTTCAGATGTAGGCACGTATGACATGGTTGGCAATGTATGGGAATGGGTGGCCGACTGGGTGCCTTTTTCTACTGCCTGCCCAGGCTGGGGTGGTTTTAGTGATGATAATATGTGCCTCTCTGGAGCGAGTACTACTAATACTGGCCCCGCTGCGCTGGTCCGCGGCGGCAGCTGGGCCTATGGTACGACTGCCGGGGTCTTTGCGGTGAATGGCTACAACTACCCGTCGGACTCGTACAGCTACATTGGCTTTCGCGCTGCCCGCTAGTCGTCCTTTGGCACTTTGGGACTTTGCAATTTGTGATTCTCCACAGGCGGTAGGGCGGTCTGTGCCCACCAAAAATCAAAGGGCGGGGAATTGCCCCGCCCTTTTTTAAAATTCTTCTGGATTCAGCGCTATCAAGCCTTCTGTTTCAGCGGTCATACAAAGCCCCTGGTCTGAACAAACAAATACAAGATTTGTTATCGGCAGGTTTAGAGCTATTGCTAATT
>JAHFEP010000062.1:10692-14197 GCA_023248415.1 Nitrospirota bacterium | reverse complement strand
TTTTTAGTGAGACCCTGTAGGTGAAGAAAAGAATTAAATTCATAATTATTCTTTCAGCCTTTTTTTACCCTTGCCCATATCTCACCAAATTGTATTGAATAGGAATCTATCAATAAATTAGCAGTGGCTAATTCATCTTTAAAAGATTCAAGTGTATATTCAATAAAATGGGAACTGTCAAGGCGGTATTCCATGCCCAATTCCTTTTTATAAAGGGTTAGCCAGTCTCTGTTCATCATAGGAACTCTTATTAAGAGCACAGGCGAAAGTTTTTTTATCTTATTCAGGAAACCAATCCTCTCCTCAATATGCTCCAGAACATTTGATAAGATTATTTTGTCAAAGGAATCTTTGAAGTCATAGTTTGTGGCATCACCATGTATAAAATTGATCTTTCCATTTTCAATATCTTTACAAAGTTCAAGGGCATTTTTGATATTTTTTTCATTTGTATCAATTGCTGTTACCTCTTTTACCTTTGATGCAACATCCCGCTCTATCAAGCCGTTTCCGCAGCCGATATCAAGCACCCGCTCATTAGATTCAATGTTATCTAAAAAAAATTGATGGTAATTCATGAGCCTGTGTTTGGGATGAATCCCGTTAGGCTCGCTAAACTGTGAAAGATAACCAGTCACCATGTATGAAAAATTATTTAGTCTTAGCATCAATCTTGTAAGGCTTTTAGCTCTCAGAGGGTTCTGTAAAAAGGATTTAAACAATGCTTTCATAATAGTGTGTGTAATATATAATGTGGATTTAAGTGATGGGCGCTTTAAAATTCAATTCATTATTCAGTTTTAATATCCTTGATATTAAAACTATCCCCCACAAATATAGCATTGTCCCGTGTATATCTGGTTCAGGCAGCCCCTTTGTTATAGTTGCGCCATAATATATCTTATTGGCAAATCCTTTGTTAAAGGAAAAGCCGCCATACTCAGGCCAGTAGTACTGTCTATAAGAATTTAATCTCTCAATGCAGAAATCTTTAATCTGCCCCTTTTTATAATCGGTCTTAATTGAACAATAATATGCTACGCAGACAATATTAAAATTATCACAGGCATGCCTGTTATTCAAAGACAACAATAATAGGTCTATCAGCTTTTCAGGCTCGCTAAAATCCTTTTTGGCTGTATCATAAGCCAACATTATTTTCATCGCTCCGTTAATCTTCTCTTCTAAGGATATAGCGCCTCCTGGCATATACCATGTCCCGTCTTTTTGCCGAAACCCCTCAACAACTGAAAGCACATAATCAATAAGTTCTTCAGCAGCATCCTGATTTTTAGGTTTGAAATTATTCCTTAGAAAAAAAATTAAATGACTGATATGGCTGCTGGCACTCCATGGTTTCTTCCAATCTAAGCCAAGAATGTATTCTCTAATATCTTCCTTTGTCCCGGGTATAAGCTCATAAGGTCTTAAAGGTTTTTCATTAAGACTCATTAACGCAGCAAATGCCTGTCTTGTTTCAGCCCTTCTGGTCTGATGATTAGATATATTGTTAAAATCAAAGCTTTTTAATGAATGGAGCAGCCTCCTAAAATGCGATTGCCTCTCAATCAAGGGGTCGTATATCTCGCCTGATTCGTTCTGAAATGACATGGTAAAATCTGCCATATCCCTTGAATCTTTAATGTCTTTGATAGCATCAAGCATATAATAAATTTTAGCAGCAAATACTGTATTGCCAAGCCCCCATCTTGTTGCACGAGGATCAAATATGTCACCAGAAAGCGAATATGAATAAAATCCCGGGCATTCGGGATGCCTTAATTTAGACAGAAACCGTAAAATATTTGGCCTGAGTGTATGTAACCACATATCTATATTAACCATCGCATTAGACTTGATTTATACAAGTTTCTTAAATACCTCAACATATCTTTCACCAGCATAATTAATAGAAAAAAGATGGTGATTTTTTTTTATCTTTTCAACAAAGGAATCATAATTATTGGTAACTTCATTAAGTGCCTTAAGCAGATCATCATCAAACTCTGCTCCATATCCTGACACTATCTCAGGTGTCCCACCACTTGGATGATATATCACAGGGAGGCCGCAGGAGAGCGCCTCATTAATAACATTAGGGCATGCCTCATTACGGGATGGAAAAAAGAATACGTCATTCTTCCTATATTCGTCAGATAAAAGATTTTGAGGGACAGGCGGCTTTAAATGTACCTTTTCATGGCTTATTTCTTTAGGCCAATTGCCAACAAAATTTATAGTTACACCGTCAAAGCGTGAAAGCCTCACAATATCCTCAAAACCTTTTCTCGGATTTGTTGACCAGCTTGTAGTAAATATTTTTAACTCATCTTTTTTATTCCAGAATCTTTTTCCTTCTGTGTTAAAAATCCTCTGATTAACACCATTATGAATTACATAGTGCAGCTCAGGAATGCCACCGATTACTTTATTAAATTGTTTTAGTGATTCATTGCTCTGGAATATAACGGCATCAGCAAATTTTAGTAAACTCAACTGTATTTTATCTCCTCTATCTTCTGGCATCTCAGCATAAAATCTCCTTAATCCATCTAATCTTAATACAATTTTGACTGGTCTTTTCTTGAATAATTTCAAGATATATTCAAACAAACTTGAATAACCATATTCATGATATCTTCTCATTTGCCGTAGTGATATATATCTGCCAGGGGCAGTATATGCTGTATTTATAAGTATAATATCAAAATCTGTATGTTTGTCGGATATCAGATGAATACCTTTTAAATCTGC
Source organism: Nitrospirota bacterium (assembly GCA_023248415.1). Taxonomy (GTDB): domain Bacteria; phylum Nitrospirota; class CAKKRA01; order 9FT-COMBO-42-15; family 9FT-COMBO-42-15; genus 9FT-COMBO-42-15. The sequence continues at coordinate 11,443 of JAHFEP010000062.1, read as the reverse complement.
CAAATATTCTTTCAAAGCACAGAGAAAAGAATTAGAACCGCCCCATGGACTGTCAGTCGTTTTATAATTTATAAAAACACGTAGCCTATCCATAAGAAATACCTTCAAATAACTTTATATACATATCTCCAATCTTTTTAAGTGAAAAATTATCTTTAACAAATGCTATGCCTTTCTCTGACAACATAGAATATTCCGTTGGATTATTAATTAAAAATCTTAGATGGTTCAGCCAATCCTCATTTGCTATAGCAAGAAGAGCAGGAGATTTTTCATAGGATGGCACAGGGCTTGCAACAACAGGTAATCCAACAGACATTGGGTACCCAATCTTTGTAAAGGAGTGGCCAAGGTCATAGCTGTTATCAAGCCTTCTGGGGGCTATCTTAATATCACCCTGCCGCAGGATTTCTGACAAGGTTTTTTGTTCGTATTTAACAAAAGATGCCTTTACAGGCAGCTTTATAGATGGATTATAATCACACACAAATATAAACTCAAGATTATATTCCCTTAATAATTCATCCAGTACATTTTCTATCAGAAGGACATCATTAGCCTTAACAGCATATCCGCAGTATAATAGCTTCGTGGGACTGGATAAGGTTTTTGGTGAATAAGAACCTATTGTGCTAATATGTTCAGGTATATACCGGACATCTGGATGGTATTTTTCAGCTATTTCTTTAAGGAAAGGGGAAGAAACCAGAACAGTGTCTGTAATATCAAGAAATCTGTGCAAATCTTCTAT
>JAHFEP010000062.1:0-10682 GCA_023248415.1 Nitrospirota bacterium | reverse complement strand
TTCTATCTGCTTCTCTGCAACCTGCGTTGTTTCGCCTGTTTTTTCAAAATAGTTAACGTTTATATCAAGTATAATCTTGCTCCTTTTTGCAGATAATTTTTTAGCAAGTTCATAATATCTTTCAGAAAATGATTTTTGGAAAACGACTATATCATACATCTTAAAAGGTTTATACAATCCTGTTTTGACATTCTGAGAATTCAGGAATTGAATGATATCAAAGCATCTGATCCTTGTAGAAGCCATGAGATTTAAGTATGGCCATTTAGCCTCAATTACCCAGCCTATTTTATACGTTTTTTGCAAAATCACCGGATTAATTCAACCCCATATATTTCCTCGCTGTATTATCAAAATGTAGATCTATTCTATTAGTGCACTTTTCTCTGAAAATCTTCCATTCTCTTTTAATAATCAGGAATTCCTCAATCGGAAGGCCGCAATCCTTTACAAGCTCTTTTGTACCACCAATGGAATTATAACACACAGGAACCCCTGCCATTATTGCCTCAACAACGGTATTGGGGCATGGATCTTTTTCGGAAGGAAAAAAGAGGAATTTCATCTTGTGGAGATAGTAAAGTATCTTATTTCTTGTTATCTGACCAACATAGGTAACATTTGATAGACTGGTAAAGTCAAAGGGAGAGTTTTTATGATTCCCAATCAATAAAAATCTTTCATCAGGATTCTGCTTTATTGTTTCATACAAGATATCAAGCCTTTTCTTTTCACCCACACCCCATGTAATATGCCCGATAAAATCCCCCGGTTCATTTGATGGATAAAAATCCTCTGGATATGCACCATTGTAAATTATTTCATATCTTTGAGGATAGTCCAGATACGGATGCATGTTATCAAATACAAATCTGCTCTGAAAAATTGTAATATCAGCAAGTCGGTTCAGTTCTTTTATATATGCGTGCTTCTTACTCCGATACTCATCCTCATCATGCTCAACATGTTCATCAAGCCTATGTATTATGAAACAACCTTTTTCTTTGGCCATTGCAATTATATCTAAATCAGCCTTATCTGCGATTATTATAGCCTTATCTGCCTCGAGAATATTATAAATAAGATGATGCCTATCTGTATTCCTTAGTATCCATTTCTTAAAATTATATGCAAATGTATTTGAACCTCCGCCTTTATCTTGTGGATATATAGATATAAAGATGTTGATTTTATCTTTTCGGCACTTGTTAAAAAATTGTATTGTACGGATTTTTTTTATAAGATGCATTACTTCCAGCGGAGGCAATTTTTACAGATAGCCGGCTCCACATGAGGAGACCTTTTGAAATTATCAACCCTTTTTCTGAAATTCATATATTTTTCACTGTTCCAGATATCCTCTAAACTCCCTTCATGTAAATTTCCCATTATCTCTTTACCATCCACATCATAACAGCATGGCACAACATCACCATTCCAGTATATTCCAATCTGATGATATATATCTTTACATGGTTTTATGTGATATTTTGCCTTGTAATCAGGATTCTGTGGTGCAAGTTCTGTAACCGATTCCCTGTATCCCTTTGTGAAAAAGTGAACATCTATTTCTGAAGCCAATTTTTTCGCAATGTCTATTTCGTGTTCATTATTTTTTAAGACAAGAAATTGCCATTCAAGGCGCGTCTTTTTACCCCTGTGGGCAAGTGAAATATTTTTCATATTTTCATAAACCTTCTCAAACCTCCCGCCAACCCTATTTTTTTGATAGGATTCTTCTGATGCGCCATCTACAGAAAATCTTATAAGGTCAATCTCTGCTTCTGCTAATTCCGCAATATTCCTATCATTAAATGCCTGGCCATTAGTAAAAACTCCAACCTTAAAACCATCTTTTTTTAATACCACCGCAAACTTAGGAGTCAGTTTATTCAATATTGGTTCACCCTGAAAATGAAGATAAACCTTTTTTATGCCAAAACTCTTCAAGTCCCTGTGGACAATGTCAAAGGTCTCCTCTGTCATAAACCCAACTGGGCGGCTCATCAGATTATGTGCCGCATTGCCATACTTGCTTGTCAGTTCATTCTGCATACCGACAAGGCAGTATGGGCAGTTGAGATTACAGGCATTGGTTGTTTCTAAAATAACCTGCGTTGGTCTTTTAAATATAACCTCCTTTATATTTTTTTTAATATTATTTAAAGCACGCTCTTTTAACATTTCAGTTATAAAAAGGCTCATCTCAGAACAAATTTTCTCTTTAATACCTTCAGCAATGGCCATTTATTTTCTTTTATATCCAGTCCTGCTGTTTCATTTACAACATCACCGATGTCCTCTCTTATGTCTTTATATATTTCCTCTTTTAATTTTAAATATTCATTTTCAACATCATTAGGAGAAATATCCTTTTTCTCCTCCTTCAAGTACTTCAGCGGCAGATTTTCCCTTTTGTATGAACCGTGCACATGGCTATTTTTGTTTTTTTTACCAAGACTATATGCCTCTTTATAAACTGCAAAATCAATATCATCTCCATCCCTCATTTGCACCTCTTTAGTCGCCTTAGCCCCTCTTTGGATAGCCTTTTCGTAAAGGTGCCAGAGAAACTGTCCATATTCATGCCCAACCTGAGGCCTTTTTGTTTTAAGATGCGCAAAATACCCTATCTTATTGTATAAAAAACTTTCTGGCCTAAATTGTTTTTTGTCAATATTTTTAAGATATAAACCTATTTTATCCTTCTTATAGGCCTTTATTCCACCTATTTGTGGCCTATTCATAGTAAAAAACTTATCTATTCTATCGCCATTTAAGGTAGTAATATTTTTTGTCTTATGCAAAACCATGATAAATAATTGTAATATCTCCTTTATAGAAATAACAGGAATCAAATCCCCGTCCAGCACAAGGGCAAACCTCTGTTTTTGATCTTTTATTTTTAAAAACATCTCCTCAAGGACATCTGCAAACCTTCTATTAAGTCCATTTAAAAGTTCGGTTTCAAAATCTCTGAAAAACCACTCAAGAATAGGTACTGTCCTTTCCTCACAATGCCTGATATAAACCTTCACATCATCTTTTATTCCATTTATTTCACTCATATACCATCTCTTACATCAACAAGATACATATTCCGCCTGCCTTCATGAGCAGAATCAAAACATATATAGCCCCCAGAAAGACTCCACCGGGGGTGAAGGTCACACCTAACCTCGCCTTTAAATCTTAAAGGGCTATAGAAACTCCCAAGACGAATTAATTCGTAACTATCTGGTTTAAAAATAAGCAAATGCTGCTCTCTATATTTGTCAGGATATGTATCTGTAAGCAACATAGAATCAACTGGGGAAAAAGAAGGATGACCATCCCAATTTAATATCCCTTTACCAATTATTCTCCTGATATCAGTCTTGTCTATATAAAGATGATAATTTGTCCCTGTATCAGTATGTGTTGAATAGGCCAACAGCTCGTCATTTGACTTCCAAGTATAGTGGGATACATGGCCATCATTCACCAATGCATATCTATCTTTACCGTTAATATCACAAGTGATAAGACGATTATATCTTTTGCCTTTCTTCACCCATAAATGAAAAAACATAAATCTTGAGCCCTCTGGATTGAAAAGGATGTGATTAAAATAATGCTCTGCGCCAACCATACTTCCTAATGGTTCAAAATTAGCAATTTCAGCAACAGAAAATAAAAAGTCTTCCCATCCTGTTTTCATATCTATACGCCATATCCCATCCTTTTCTGGCACCGGCTCTCTGTCTGTTTCATCAGGTAAATTCACATAGCCATATCCCGGGCGTAAGCGGTGGAGGCGTGAAAAATTAAGCGAAAGCCCCCACTTGCCATCCCTGCTTACAGCATAAACCGCTTTCTTATATGTCTTGATAATTTTTTTTGATTTAATATTCTGAACAACACAGCCGTATCGGCCTTCAACTAATCGGTTGTAAAGAACTGATTCATCACTCTTTTCTGAATACCACTGAAACCTACATCCCTGCTGCCAGCACCATGTTGTTGTTTTTCCTATTTCAGAAAAAGAAGGGTTTTCCTTACTCAGATCATAATAACCTGCTACAGCTTCGGATTCTGGTTTGGGGGGCAGATTTTCAAGAGGGGCGTGTAGTGCCAGCAAAAATTTTTCATCATGGCTAAAAGGTGTTATATCATAATAACCAAAAAAAACCTGATGATTTGCATCGGTAAATTTTCTTATATTAAGTTTCTTTTTTCCTGAAAGGAATCCTCTACTTAATCCTCTTATAATTCTGCGCCATTTAGTTTTTAGAAATATCCTGAAATCTATTTGTTCCACACAACTCTCGGCATAATCTTGCGAATATCAATATTCCTTTTACAGCGAATCACCTTCTCTAACATTTTGGCAATGATATCATCAGTCATAAAGTGAGGTTGCAATCCCAGTTCAAGCAACCCATGATGTTTAACACTATAATAGTGTTCCTCTTTTTCTTTACGAGGATTATCAATGGCTTTAATCTGTACTTTCAGTCCCATTCTATTACCTACCATTTGCACTTTTTCGGCCAATTCATTGACAGAAAATACTTCAGTAAATTGATTAAGTATCCGCAATTGTCCTGCCTCAGCAGGACTATCCATTGCAAGTTCAACACATTGTAAGGTATCCTCTAAGTTTAGATAACCACGGGTCTGGCCTCCCCTGCCGTATACAGTAAGCGGCGCACCGGCAACTGCCTGTACAAGAAAACGATTGACAACAGTGCCAAAGATATCATCGTAGTGGAAGTTGGGCATGAGCCTTTCATCAAGATTAACCTCAGTAGTAGAAAGTCCATATACAGGCCCCTGCATTAAATCTGTCACCCTTATACCATATAAGCGCACATAGAACCACAAAAGGTCAGTATCCAGCACCTTTGTAGTATGATACAAACTTCCTGCCTGGCGAGGATAAAGGAATTTATCCTTTCGTCCCTTGTGCTCAATTTCTAACCAGCCCTCTTCAATATCAATATTTGGAGTGCCGTATTCGCCCATAGTGCCAAGTTTTATTATGTGGCAGTTTGGACAATGTTGAATAACCGCCCAGATGACGTTGAAAGTAGCGTTGAGATTGTTATTGAAGGTTTTTAAGGCTTCTGTGTAGCCTATCATAGAATACGGCGCTGAAGGCTGCTCAGCATAGTGTACTACTGCCTTAGGTTGAAAGCCGGCAAAGACCTTTTCTATAAAGCTAAAATCACAGCAGTCTCCAATTTCTACTCTAATCTTATATCGTGATATCTCTTCAAAAATACGAACACGCTCAGTTAAATTTGGATTAGGCATTAATGCCTCTGAACAGGTCTCTTGTGCAATATTACGACGCAGGTAATTATCTACCACCATAACCTCATGCCCCAGAGCTGCAAATCGCATGGCTGTGGGCCAACCAAGATAACCATCTCCACCCAATATAATTACTCGCATAAGTTGCCTTCTTTTAGGAGATTATGGCTATACAAATAGGTTCTGAGTTCTTTTTTATTCATAGGCATAACATTCTTGGAATTATAAGGTTCAGATATACAATTTCTTATCAAACCATTATATGTATAGTTAACAGATTTGTACACTGACTTGAATGCAGGCAAAACAACAAAATATAGGTCTAACTCAAAGGTGCGGCGGATCTCTTCTTCATTTAACAATTCTTCATACATCTTCTCTCCAGACTTTGCGCCAATTATTTGAATCTTAATATCTTGTGGCTTATATCCATTCTGCTCCGATAATTCCTCAATCATTACATCAGCAAGATCAACAATGCGTACAACTGGCATCTTAGTAACAAATACCTCACCGCCTAAGGCAATAAATACAGACTCCATCACAAGCCTAACAGCCTCTTTCAATGTCATAATGAATCTTGTCATGTCAGGATCTGTCAAGGTCAGCGGGCCTTTAGATGCGATCTGACGTTTAAATAATGGTATAACAGAACCCCGAGAACCCAAAACATTTCCAAATCGCGTTGAGGAAAAGATAGGCCCTTTTCCACGTCTGAGGGAATTGGCTGCTGTCATAAGCCGCTCGCCCATTAGCTTGGATGTTCCCATCACATTTGTAGGATTCACAGCTTTGTCCGAAGATGTAAATAGCACCCTCTGTACACCATTTGCAAGGGCAGCATCAATGATATTCTGAGTGCCCAAAATATTTGTTTGTACAGCCTCCCCCGGTGATTCCTCGCAAAGGACAACATGCTTAAAGGCAGCGGCATGCAGCACTATATCTATTCCCTCCATCTTGCGGAGCAATTTATCCCTATCACGCACATCCCCCAAAAATAATTTTACATGGGAGTGTTTCTGATATTCTTCAGACAAAAAAAACAAATCGCTTTCATTATTATCTATTCCGATCACCTCTGCCGGACAGTATGCTACAAGCTGACGCAATATTTCCCGCCCTACTGTGCCGCATACCCCTGTAATCAAAACCCTTTTATCCTTCCACTGTTCCATAGGATTCCTCAAACTTTCTCCTTGAGATTTGTTCTAACTTCCAGAACAGCCCTCTCTTTTTATTCAATTCTTCGTACCTTCCTGTCTCCACCATTGTGCCTTTATCCAGCACATATATTTGGTCAGCAAATTCAAGTGAAGATAGGCGATGGGTAATGATCAGTATTGTCTTTGTTCCGCGAGATTTTTTAAGCAGTTCAAGAATAACCAGCTCACTCTCGCTGTCAAGTGAGCTGGTAGCCTCATCAAGAATTAACAATTCGGGATTACGAATGAGGGCGCGTGCAATAGCTATCCTCTGGCGCTGGCCGCCGGAAATGCCAATCCCGCTGTCTCCAACTATAGTGTTGTATTGTTCTGGCAGGGATTCTATAAATTCATTTGCACTTGCCTGTTTTGCTGCAAGTAAAACCTCCTCATCACTTGCATCTGGCTTTCCAATAATAATATTCTCACGCACTGTAAGGTTAAAAAGAAATGGGTCCTGAGAAACATAACCAATACGGCTTCTCCATGATTGGATATTATATTCCTGTAAGTTAGTATTATCCACAAGAATGCCCCCTGAAAGGGGCTTATAAAATCCGATTATTAAATCGCATATTGTAGATTTACCTGAACCAGAAGGTCCGGCTATTGCTGTAATATAACCCTTACGAATTTCTATATTCAATTTATCAAATAGAGGCTTGCCATTTTCGTAAAAAAATGAAACATCGTTAAAAAGGATATTATTTTTTATAACCCCAGCCTGCTTGCCACCATCCATCTTTTCCAAAACAGAATTATCATTGACAACTGTATTTACGAGCTTTAAGGAAGGCACATATGATAGGATTGACATTCTTTGTGATAATAGTGTAGATAAATTATCAAAAAGCCTTTGAGCGCTTATCAGAAAAAAACCAACAAGTGGAATGATGGAGGCAACTGATGTATCAACCTTATAACGGTAATAAACCAGAATTGCAATCACCATTACTATAACTATTAATTCGCCAAAAACCCTGGGCAGGCTGCTCATTATAGTAAATCTCACTATCACACCAAAAAGCGTGTCCAATTTATTAAAAAACTCCCGGATAATCAGGTTTTCCATAGAGAAAGTTTTTATTTGTCTTATACCAGAGATACTCTCCGCAGCTATGCCGCTTATTTGCTGGTTTAACTTGATTTTCTTCTTTCCAACAGCAAGTGAATATTTATGTGTTACCTGCCATACCATAAGCATAATTCCAATAGATATTATAGAAACTATTATAGTTATACGCCAGCTTACAGCAAAAAGAAGTATTATAATAGAGAGGGATAAAATTATTTTGGCTACAAAATCAATTAAATCCCTGAGCGCCTTCGAGGCAAAGGAAGGCTCATTGATCATATTATTTAATAGCACACCTTGTTTTTGCCGAGTTAAAGAAGGAAATTTTGTATACATATAGGTCTTCATTATCTCAGATGACCAGTATCTACGCAAACCTGTTATGAATATTGTTGTGTAATAAGTATTAACTAAAGAAAAAAAGTTTTTTATAACTATTAAAGACAACGCAATACCACAAATAATAAGAAAGTGATATTCTTTTGAAAAATAATCCAAAAGGTTTAAAAAGAAATTTCCTTCATTTGAAGAGGTATTAGGATTTATTATAATGTCTAAAAAGGGCAAGATTATTCCTAAACTGAGGGTTTCAGTTATAGCAGAAGCCAGTATAATAAGGAACAATAAAATGGCGGATTTTTTATAGCTCCCGAATGTTGACCAGAGAAAAGAGATGTCGGAAATTAGTTTCATGTATTTATGTTTTAATAAGGGTTTTTTGAGTGTTATTCTCAGTATGATGAGACCAGGATATTCTCTTTGCCTTATTTTCCTCTTTAAAATATCCATTGAATATACGCATAAATTCTTCCTGTTCTCTGTGTGATAACCAGTGTAATTTGTTAATTTTATTAGGTTCCCTCCACTTTACATCACTCCATTCTTCTAAGGAATTTGGCACCTTACCACCAGTTGAAATAAACTCATTATAGGTCTCATTTCCTGGTACTGGTAGAAAGAAAAAAGAGCTAAAGTAGAAACCTGAATGAACAGATCGCAGTTGTTCAATTTGATCAATTGTCATTTTTAAATCATCAACGGTTTCACCAGGCAACCCTGACATATAAGTAGACTGCACTTCTATTTCATAATCTCTGCAGAGTTTTACCATTTCTAAAGCATCTTCCGGCGTTGTACCTTTACGTATCTTCTCAAGCATTCTTGCAGAACCGGATTCAAGCCCGACTGGAATCACTCTACAACCTGTCTCTTTGATAAGATTAAGATTCTCATGCGAAAACTTTTGTAATCCATTTGCACGCGATTTTGCTTTCCATGAAAACTTATAGTTTCTGTCTTTAAAACCTTGTATTAGTGGCATAATTATCTTTGGTGTAGTAAAAAAGAGACCATCGTGGAAATTTATAGATGTAAAACCCTTGTCGTTGAGCAGAAAACCTATTTCATCAAGCACGTCATTTATTTCCCTGAATCGATATTTATACATGGAAACTATAGAACAGAAACTGCATTTCCTGTACGGACAACTGATAGCCGCCAGAAAACCAGCAACATTATTTTTACTGCGGTATAAGTCCATATCAGGTATTAATTCATATCCTTTACGCCATTGAATTTTTGTTAAAGGTTTAAGGGCTTTCAACATAGCAGTATCGTCTAATAGTAAATGAAGGTCTTCTTTTGAATAGGTTCTTTCAGGTATTTTACTGATATCTCCCTTTAAGAACTGTGTAAGTTCAACAACAATATTATCCCCAGGGCCTATAACTATAAAATCAACGAGTGGATGTTTAAGGGTCTGTTTTGGTAGGCTCGTTGGGTGCCAACCGCCAAAAATCAAAGGTATATCGCTACGTCGCTCTTTTACTTTTTTTGCTACTTCAAGAGCATGTTTTATCATAACACCGGAAATAAGTGTGAAGCCGATCCAGATGCTATGCTCTAAATTTTCCTCCAGCAAAGAAGACCAATTCTTCTGTACTCGCTGGTCAATAATAATCGGTTCATACCCGGCTTTAGATAGAAGCGGCGCAAGAAGATGATACCCAAATGGATGCCAGGCAAATCCCTCCTCATCATCAGGATAAAAAAGAATTATCCGATTCTTAACATCTTGCATCTTCTCCATAAAAAATTAAGTCCTTTCATAAAAAAAGCCTTTTAGCTGTATATTAATAATCTTGAGATTACAAGTTTTTATTTAGAAATTGTTGGGCACTCTATTCTTGACACATTCTCCAGTTCTGTAAGCAAAAACTTTATAAAGTCTTTATTCCTTACTTCTTCCCGGATAATTTTGTAATATTCTGTGTCAAATTTTAATTCTCCATTACAGTATGGAACCTCAAGATACTGCATTGAGTAATAATTCATTTTATTCTTATCTTCATTGATAGTATTCTTGTCTACGCAATTGTAAACCGGCACCTTTGCAAAAAGAGCATGATAAATTGAGTTGCTTCTTCCGGTAATTAAACCTTTCTTTACATGAGGCATAAAAAGTTCAAGACTAAAATTATGATAGGGGGTAAAGGTGCTAAAAAGAGGTGCCCTTTTTGAAAGTTTGTGGTAATATATTGCTGTTTGTATATCGTATAAATTATTAAGAAAACCTCTAAAGCTTGGCACATTAAGGCTTTGAAGTATCTTTAAAACTATACCTATAATAAAAACAATAAGATTGTGAAATGGTTTTAAAAATTTATTACTCAAAGCATCAAAGACCTTCTGATTCAAGATTATGTCACGATATTCAATAGCATTATGAGGTTTAATTGCAATAGTATCATCTGGATTAATCTGAGAAACCAACTTACAGATACATCTTAAAAAATCTCTCCTGTTTTTAGGTTCAGGTATGCTTAATGGTGTTGGCATTGCAATAATATAATCAATCTCAAGTTCAGGGAAGACAGGGTATTTCTTAAATGGAAGTCCAACCTCTACTAATTTTGTTGAATCAATCTTTATCTTCTTTTCATATTCTCTCACATTAAGTCGATATCTATACAATTCTTCATCAATAATAAGATATTTATTGATTTCAAGACCATATAGTTTATCAAGGTGCAAGTTTCCCCACATCATTCCCATTAATAGGTAATATTGATCGGACATTACCTTTTCCTTAAAATCTGATATCT